>NZ_MULM01000157.1:0-73435 GCF_002029345.1 Pseudomonas sp. VI4.1 | reverse complement strand
AAGGCTTGAGGCCGCCTTCGCTGGCAAGCCAGCTCCTACAGGGATCACCTGCGTACAGGTGAATGGTGGTTAACGCCAAACCCCTGTGTAGGAGCCGGCTTGCTGGCGAAGGCGTCAGCATTAGCGTTGCAAGGCTTGAGGCCGCCTTCGCTGGCAAACCAGCGCCTACAGGGGGATTGCGTCAGAGCGCGTTATGGGTTTTCAGCCAGCCCAGGCCGGCTTCGGTGGTGGTCAGCGGTTTGTATTCGCAGCCGATCCAGCCGTTGTAGCCGATACGGTCCAGGTGTTCGAACAGGAAACGATAGTTGATCTCGCCAGTCCCCGGTTCATGGCGGCCGGGGTTGTCCGCCAGCTGTACGTGGTTGATCAGCGCCAGCTGCTCCTCGAGGGTGCGGGCCAGATCGCCCTCCATGATTTGCATGTGATAGATGTCGTATTGCAGGAACAGATTGGCGCTGCCGACCTGCTCGCGAATCTCCAGCGCCTGTGCCGTGGTGTTCAGGAAGAAGCGCGGGATGTCGCGGGTGTTGATCATCTCCATGACCAGGCGAATGCCCGCGGCTTCAAGCCTGGCGCTGGCGTACTTGAGGTTGTCGACGAAGGTCTGGCGCACGGTTGCCGCGTCCGCATCCGCCGGGGTGATGCCGGCCAGGCAGTTGACCTGGGTATTGCCCAGGACCTTGGCGTATTCGATCGCCAGGTCGACGCCCGCACGGAACTCTTCGACCCGGTCGGGGTGGCAGGCGATACCGCGTTCACCCTGGCCCCAGTCGCCGGCAGGCAGGTTGAACAGCACCTGGGTCAGGCCGTTGGCGTCGAGCCTGGCCTTGATCTCGGCTGAGCCGAACTCGTAGGGGAACAGGTATTCCACGCCACTGAAGCCGGCCTTGGCGGCCGCTTCGAAACGGGCAAGAAAATCCTGTTCGGTGAACAGCATGGATAGATTGGCTGCGAAACGCGGCATGGTGGTCTCCCTTGAATTTGTGAGGTCCCCCCTTGTAGGAGCCGGCTTGCTGGCGAAGCGGTGTGTCAGACACATCAATGTCAACTGATACACCGCTTTCGCCAGCAAGCCGGCTCCTACAGGGGAGCGTTCAGCAGTTAATCGAGCAACGAAATCGCCGTTGGCGCATCGTTGCGGACCAGCGCCAATTCTTCGAATTCGTTGATCGCGTTGATCTCGGTGCCCATGGCGATGTTGGTGACACGCTCCAGGATGACTTCGACCACCACCGGCACGCGATACTGGGCCATCAGCTCGCGGGCCTCGGCGAAGGCGGCCTGCAGATGCGCCGGATCGGTCACGCGCAGCGCCTTGCAGCCCAGTCCTTCGGCGACTGCGACGTGGTCGACGCCGTAGCCTTCGAGTTCCGGGGCATTGATATTGTCGAACGCCAGCTGCACGCAATAGTCCATGTCGAAACCCCGCTGGGACTGGCGAATCAACCCGAGGTAGGAGTTGTTCACCACCACATGAATGTAGGGCAACTTGAACTGCGCGCCCACCGCGAGCTCTTCAATCATGAACTGGAAGTCGTAGTCGCCGGACAGCGCCACGACCTGGCGCTGCGGATCGGCCTTGACCACGCCCAGTGCCGCCGGAATCGTCCAGCCCAATGGCCCGGCCTGGCCGCAATTGATCCAGTGGCGGGGCTTGTAGACGTGAAGAAACTGCGCGCCGGCGATCTGTGACAGGCCGATGGTGCTGATGTAGCAGGTGTCCTGGCCGAAAAAGCGATTCATCTCCTCGTACACCCGCTGCGGCTTGATCGGCATGTTGTCGAAATGGGTCTTGCGTTGCAGACGGGCTTTGCGTTCCTGGCAACTGCCCAGCCAGGTGGCGAAGTTTTTCAGGCGACCGGCCGTATGCCATTCACGGGCGACTTCCAGCAGCATGAGCAGGGCGCTGCCGGCATCCGAAACGATGCCCAGTTCCGGCATCAACACCCGGCCGATCTGAGTTGGCTCGATGTCGATGTGAATGAACCGGCGCCCCTCGGTGTACACCGGGATCGAGCCGGTATGCCGGTTGGCCCAGCGATTGCCGATGCCGATCACCACGTCCGATTCAAGCATCGTCGCGTTGCCGTAGCGGTGGGACGTCTGCAGGCCGACCATACCCGCCATTTGCGGGTGGTCATCGGGAATGCAACCCCAGCCCATCAGGGTCGGAATCACCGGAATACCGGTCAGTTCGGCGAACTCCACCAGCAGTGCCGACGCATCGGCGTTGATGATGCCGCCCCCGGCGACGATCAGCGGACGCTCGGCCTGATTGAGCAGGGCCATGGCTTTTTCCGCCTGCTGGCGACTGGCTTTGGGCTTGATCACGGGCAGGGGTTCATAGGCGTCGATGTCGAACTCGATCTCGGCCATCTGCACGTCGAAGGGCAAGTCGATCAGGACCGGACCCGGACGGTCACTGCGCATGATCTGGAAGGCCTTCTGGAAAACATAGGGAACTTGGCCAGGTTCCAGCACGGTCGTGGCCCATTTGCACACCGGCGCGGCAATCCGGGAAATATCCACCGCCTGGAAGTCTTCCTTGTGCAGGCGGGCCCGCGGGGCCTGGCCGGTGATGCAGAGGATCGGTATCGAATCGGCGGACGCCGAATACAGGCCGGTGATCATGTCGGTACCGGCCGGGCCCGAGGTGCCATGCACACGCCGATGTTGCCGGCCACGGCGCGTGTGTAGCCCTCGGCCATGTGCGACGCGCCTTCGACGTGACGGGCCAGCACGTGATCGATGCCGCCCAATGCCTTGAGCGCGGCATACAGCGGGTTGATCGCCGCGCCGGGAATGCCGAAGGCGGTGTCGATGCCTTCGCGGCGCATCACCAGAACGGCGGCTTCGATAGCTTTCATGAGGGGCATTGGGGGCTCTCCTGGATTCGATATTTTTTGTACATCGATAGCCTCCATTTGTTAGCCTCTTTTGTGAATTGGATCTTTTATCGTTTCTGTCGGTATCAGGAGTATCGAGTGGATCGTTACACGGAATTACGCAGCTACGTGCTCGTAGCGTCCCGCGGCAGCTTTGCGGCCGCGGCCCTGGCCGATGGCGTGACGCCGGTGATCATGGGGCGGCGCCTGACCGCCCTGGAGCAGCGACTCGGGGTCAAGCTGATCCATCGTTCAACCCGCGGGCTGACGCTCACCGAATTGGGCGAGGCCTACCTGGAGCAGGCCAAGGTCTTGCTGCAGTCGTTCGACGAGATTGATGCGAGCATCGGCGAGAACCGCGGCGCGGTGCGCGGCCACCTGATGATCACCGCGCCGGCCGGCTTCGGCCGACGGCATGTGGCCCCGCATGCGCCGGAATTCCAGGCGCGGTTTCCGGATCTCAAGCTGTCCCTCGACCTGACCGACAACGTCATCGACCTGGTGCGTGAGGGCTACGACATGAGCATTCGCATCGGTGAAGTGCTCGACCCCAATTACGTGGCGATCACCCTGGCCGCCAACCGGCGGGTGGTCTGCGGTGCACCGGGTTACTTTGCCACCCACGGCACCCCGAACACCCTCGACGATCTGGCTCAGCACAACTGTCTGGCGTTCAGCCTGCAGGGCGGGCAACACCGGGGCTGGACCTTCCAGAAAGACGGCCGGCAGGTAGCGGTCAAAGTGGCCGGCAATCTGTACTGCAACGATGGCGAACTGCTGTTTGACTGGGCCAAGCGCGGCCTGGGCATTTGCTGGCGTTCGGTCTGGGAAATCCAGAGCGAGCTGCTCAGCGGCGAACTCATCACGGTGCTCGATGAGTTCGCCTTGCCCAGCTACGACATCCAGGGCGTGTACCCCCAGCAACATTACCTGCCGGCCAAGGTGCGGTTCTTTATCGCCTTTCTCAAGGAGGTCTACGGCCGCCCGGGTTATTGGGTTCGCAGCTAGATCAGCGACAGCGACACGGGCGGCAAGCCACGGATCTGGCCGCTCAGCTCGCCGGGGCCGTCGGCGAGGAACATGCCGGTGTAGGAGCCGGTGGTGATGACCAGGTCCTGGGGCAAGGTCAGTCCCTGGCGGGTGTGATGATTGACCAGCCACGGCAGCAGTCGGCGCGGATCGCCAGCCGGGTTGGCGACCG
Source organism: Pseudomonas sp. VI4.1 (assembly GCF_002029345.1). Lineage (NCBI taxonomy): Bacteria > Pseudomonadati > Pseudomonadota > Gammaproteobacteria > Pseudomonadales > Pseudomonadaceae > Pseudomonas > Pseudomonas sp. VI4.1. The sequence goes on along the minus strand of NZ_MULM01000157.1, from coordinate 69,349 downwards.
CCGCGGGCACGATGCTGTCGCCGTTGAGCGTCAGTTCCAGTGCCGGGTGCACGAACGGGAAATTTTCCTCGTATGGCACGAATTCGCCCACCACCAGCGCCCCGTGGTTCAGCAGGTCGGCCAACTGGGTCAAGGGCTCGACCTTCGGCCAGGCGGCAAAGCGACTGGCGACGAGTTCGATGGTGGCGGCCATTTCACCAATCCCGGCCAGCACTTCTTCGTCGCTGTAGTCATGGTCACGCGGGCTGAAGGCGCGGTTGAAGCGAAAGGCGATCTCCAGTTCCAGGCCCACCGGCGCATAAGCGCCACGGTCGAACTGGCTGGCGGGTGCAAACAGGCAGTCCCGTGGCAGGGGTGAGCCCTGGATCGGGCCGGTCGGGGATTTCGAGCCGATCTTCCAGCCGCCGGCCTCGACGCCGCGCAGGCGCAGAATCGCCTGCTGGGTCAGGTAGGCGGCGGCGAAATCCGCCGGGTACAGGTCGGCGTCGAGCTCGCCCAACGGGCTGCGCTCGCGTTGCGCGTCGACGATCAATTGCGCCAGGCGCGCAGGGGTGGATGCTGTATTCAAAGGGTCGCTCCATTACTCAAGACCCGCCCGCAGGCGGGGGGTGGCTGCACGTTATTTACTGATGACCGGGGCGGCTTGCCCCTCGGTGGTCGGCGCCCGGGGCGCTTGCACATACTCGAACCTGTTCTGCGGTTTCATGCGAAAGGACAGGATCACGCCAATCGCCAGCAGGATGATGCTGACCAGGAACGGTAGCTGCCAATTGCCGAACTTGTCGATCAATAACCCGGCCGCCACGGGACTGACAATAGCGGCCATCGCCGAACCGGTGTTCATCATGCCGCTGGCGGTGCCGCAATGATCCGGCGCGATGTCCATCGGGATGGCCCACATCGGGCCGATCGTCATCTCGGAGAAAAAGAAGCCGATGGCCAGGCACGCCAGGGAGATGTGCATGTCCTTGGTGAACATCAGCGGTACCAGGGACAACAGGGTCAAGCCCAGGCACACGGCGACCATCAGGCTGCGAGCCTTGTGCAGATCCTGGGTGCGGGCATAGATGCGGTCACTGACGATGCCGCCCAGGGTATCGCCGACCACTCCACCGAAGAACACCGTGGAGGCGAAAATCGCGGTGCCTTTCAGATCGAGGCCCATGTTCATGAAATACATCGGCACCCAGCTCAGCAGCAGCCAGAGCGTCCAGCCATAGCAGAAGTAGACGATGGTCACCGGCGCCATGCGTTTGAACAGGCGGCCCCAGGCCAGCGGCTCCTTGCTTTTGACTTTGGGCGCCGGCAACACGTCCAGCTCCTGTTGCGAGATGCGTGGATGATCTTTCGGCAGTTCCGTGAAGACCAATGCCCAGACCGCCACCCAGACGAAGCTGATGCCGGCGCAGACGTAGAACGATTCGCGCCAGCCATAGGTCGCCATGACCGCGATCATCGCGGCCGGGGCCAGGGCATTGCCAAGACGTGCGAAGGCATGGGTGATGCCTTGGGCAAATCCGCGTTTTTCCTTGGGCACCCAACGGGACATGGCCGCCGTCGCCGCCGGAAAGGTGGCGCCTTCGGCCGAGGCCGAGCAGCACACGGGCGATGATCAGCGAGACGAAGCCGCCAGCCAGGCCGGTCAACACGGTAGCGCCGGCCCAGATCAGCCCGCACACCACCAGCGTGCGCTTGGCGCCGAACCGGTCGCTGACCCAGCCGCCGATGATCTGGAAGACCAGGTAGGGGTACGCAAAAGCTGAGAAGACGATGCCGATCTCGGTCTTGGTCAGGTTGAATTCCTTACCGAAACCGACCGCAGCGGTACTGACATTGACCCGGTCCAGGTAGGTAATGAAATACATGGCGCACAGCATGAACAGCACCACCGTGGTGGGGCGCAGACGTAAAAACTTCATGTGCTATCTCCAGTTTCTTATTGTTCTCGCTGACCAACACGAGGATTCGGGATAGTTAGTCGGATCAACGCGCTGCGGCCGTTGCCGCAGCGCCGTGCACATCATTCGCGCCGCAGCGGAACGGCTTGCCCTCCCAGGTAATCCATGGCCGCCAGCACGCCACTGGACTGCAGTTTCACCCCGGCCATCTGCAAGCCCATCTCGCAACCGGTCAATGTCGCCATCAACATCAGATCGTTGCAGTCACCCAAGTGACCGATACGGAACATCCGGCCTTTCATCTTGCCCAGCCCCGTCCCCAGGGACATGTCGAAGCGCTCGTAGATAATCTTGCGCACGACATCGGCGTCGATGCCGTCGGGGGTCATCACACCGGTCAGCACCGGGCTGTAGACGGCCGGATCGGCGCACTGGATGTCCAGGCCCCAGGCGTTCACGGCCGTGCGGCAGGCATGGGCCAGGCGGTTGTGGCGGATGAAGACATTGTCCAGACCTTCGCCGAGGATCATGTCCAGGGCCTCGGACAGTCCATACAACAGGTTGGTGTTGGGGGTGTACGGCCAATAGCCGGTCTGGTTCATCTCGACGATTTCGTCCCAGGCCCAGAAACTGCGGGGCAGGCCGGCAGTCTTGCTGGCTTCGATGGCTTTGGGCGACAGGGCGTTGAAGCTGATGCCCGGCGGGAGCATAAGGCCTTTTTGCGAGCCGGACACGGTGACGTCCACCCCCCATTCGTCATGACGATAGTCGGCGGAGGCGAGGCCGGAAATGGTATCGACCAGCAGCAGCGCCGGATGGCCGGCGGCGTCGATGGCACGGCGCACGGCCGCGATGTCCGAGGTTACGCCGGTGCTGGTTTCGTTATGCACGACGCACACCGCCTTGATGCGGTGAGCGCTGTCGGCGCGCAGGTGCGTTTCGATCATTGACGCGTCGATCCCGCCGCGCCAGCCCTCGATCCCGGGCCGGCCGATGAATTGCGGCTTGAGCCCCAGGCTCAAAGCCATTTTCTGCCAGAGGGTGGCGAAATGACCGGTTTCGAACATCAGGACTTCGTCGCCCGCACTCAAGGTATTGCACAGCGCCGCTTCCCAGGCACCGGTGCCCGAAGCGGGGTAGATGACCACAGGATGGCGGGTCTTGAAAATCTGCTTGATGCCTTCCAGCACCTTGAGCCCCAGCTGCCCGAACTCCGGGCCACGGTGATCGATGGTGGGATAACTCATGGCGCGCAGGATGCGATCCGGCACCGGGCTCGGCCCTGGAATTTGCAGAAAGTGACGGCCAGCGGGGTGGAAATCGAGCTTCAGCATGGGTGACTCCTGGTTATTGTATTTTGAATTCAAAATACGTTAGCAGGTCATCTCCCTGTGTCAAACGCTATAATTGCGCTAATATTGGCCAATAGCTGGACTGATTTCGAATAAGGCCTGGCGTTAAAGCGCTGCAAAAGAGGATTTTGAATGCAAAATAATGACCAGCTTGCCGAGCTCGGCAGCCCCCGGCTAATGCCCAAGGTCGAGCGCCAGCGATTGCACGACACGGTGGTCGAGCACCTGCGCAGCTTCATTACCGAAGGCGTGTTGGCGCCGGGAAAGAAGCTCAACGAACGCGAGCTTTGTGAAACCCTGGGCATCTCCCGCACGCCATTGCGCGAAGCGCTGAAGGTGTTGGCGGTCGAAGGCCTGATCGAGATCAACCCCAACCGCGGCGCGAGTGTCGCGCGCATGTCGGAACTGGAAATTCGCGAGACCTTCGAGCTGATGAGCGGGATCGAAGCGTTCGCCGGCGAGTTGGCCTGTGAGCGCATCACGGCCCAGGAACTCGAGGAGATCAAGGCGCTGCACTACGCCATGGTGGTCAGCAAGAATCAGAATGATCTGCCCGGCTATTACCAGCGCAACCGCGCCATCCACGACCTGATCAACCTGGCCGCACGCAACTCGGCGTTGCGCCAGGTGTACCTGTCCTTGAACCGCCGCATCCAGGCGTTGCGTTTCCTGTCCAACCAACAGGCGCCGAAGTGGGACAGGGCCTTGCACGATCACGAAGAAATGATCGAAGCCTTGCAGGCGCGGGACAGCAAACGCTTGAGCAGCATTCTTCGTCACCACCTGCTGGAAAAGCGCGACGCCATCATGCTGATGGTCCGCGATGACGCCGAGCACCCGGATTCCATTCGCCGTTAGGGCGCTGAGTCCGGGGTGTCGCATAAAGTGTCGAACAGGAATGCCCGATGTCTCAACGTCGCTCGACCCTGATTGCTCTGTTGGTCGCCGTCACGTTCTTCATGGAGAACCTCGACGCCACCGTGATCGCCACCGCCTTGCCGGACATGGCCCGGACCTTCGGCGTCGCGGCAGTGGACGTGAACATTGGCATGAGCGCCTACATGCTCGCCGTCGCGGTATTCATTCCCATCAGCGGCTGGCTGGCCGATCGCTTCGGTTCGCGCCTGGTCTTCAGTTCGGCGATCGTGCTGTTCAGCCTGTCTTCGTTGATGTGCGGGTTGAGTGACAGCCTGCAAACCTTTGTCGCCGCCCGTGTGCTGCAAGGGATCAGCGGCGCGATGATGGTCCCCGTGGGACGCCTGGCGTGCTGCGCACGACCGAGAAGAAAGACCTGGTGCGGGCGATCTCCTTCATCACCTGGCCCGGCCTGGTGGCGCCGATACTCGGGCCTCCCGTGGGCGGTTTCATCGTCACCCATGCCTCCTGGCCGTGGATTTTCTACCTCAATCTACCGTTGGGCGTGCTGGCCTTGATGGCCGCGCTGGTGTTGATTCCGAAACGCGATGAGGTCAGTTCCAGGACGTTCGATTTCAGTGGCTTTGTGCTGGTCGGCATGGCCAGTGCGGCATTGCTGTACGGCGTAGAGATGCTCGGGCAAAGCGCTGCCGACTGGTTGCAGGGCCTGGCACTGAGTGCTGCCGGCGGGGTGCTCGGGGTGTTTGCCTGGCGGCATATGCGTCGGCATGCGCAACCCTTGCTGGCACTGGGTGTGACAGGCATTCGAACCTTCAGCGTGTGCCTGGGCGGTGGCTCGATTTTCCGCATCGCCATCAGCACCTTGCCGTTTCTGCTGCCGCTGATGTTTCAACTGGCGTTCGGTCTGTCTGCGTTCGATGCGGGACTGCTGGTACTGGCGGTATTCGCCGGCAACCTGGCCATGAAACCCTTCACCACCCGGGTGATGCAACGGTGGGGATTTCGTCCGGTGCTGATGGTCAACGGCACCCTTGGCGTGCTGGCGATCGCGGCGTGTGCGTTGCTCGACGAGCGCATGAGCCCGGCGCTGATCATGTTCATCCTGTTCGTCGGTGGCTTGTCACGCTCCATGCAATTCACCGTATTCAACACCCTGGCCTTTGCCGAAATACCCAAGGCGCAGATGAGCGACGCTTCAACCCTGTTCAGCATGTTCTTCCAGTTGAGCATGGCGATGGGGGTGGCCATCGGCGCGTTGCTGCTGCGTCTGGCGATGAACCTCCACGGCACGACCGGGCAGGCCGAGACCGGCGACTTTCAGCTGACTTTCCTCTGCGTGGCGGTGCTGGCGGCCATCGCCCTGCTGGACAACCTGCGGCTACCGCCACAGGCCGGCGAGTCGGTGTTGCAGCGCGGAGCCAAGGATTAGCCCAAGCCCGTGTACCCCCCGATTACTGTAGGAGCTGTCTCGCGTAGCGAGGCTGCGATCTTTTGATCTTGCCCTGGCACTTGCCGTAGCTCTGCCGTTTGCTGGATGCCGCGATGCCTAGCCTGTCAGCGCTGTTCCAGGGCATGTCACGTTTGGCGCACTGAGTTGAAGCATCGAGTTGCGCATTCTAAAGCCCTGCGCAGCCCCCGGAGCAATGATTAGCGTGCTTATGAATTGGCCTGGTATTTGCTATCAATTTGCCATCTGAGTGTCGCAACGGGTGAATTGAATGTCGCTATCAAGTAATGCCATGGCGTTATCCCCAAGCGAGAAAAGCTGGTTACCCTGGTTCGGCAAAACCGGAAAAATCGCCATGGGCTGGTCGTGCCGGCTCAATCGGTCGGCGTACCCGGTGATCGAACAAACCTTCGAAGCCATCGCTGAAACCCGCGTGCAGTTGCTGCACAACTGGACCCGCGAGCAGTGGGAACACCTGGCTGAACTGGCAGACCATCTCGGCCGTGATTTCGCCTGTCTCGACAGCGCTCCGTTGATGGACAAGCTGCGCCAGGCGGAAGATTTTTCCGAGTTGTTTGTGGTTGATACTGCCGGCCGCGTCATCGCCTCGACCTGGAGCCGACGGGGCAATACCCGGGTCGAGCACACCCGCGCATTGGCCGAAGGTTTGAAGGCGCCGTTTCTCCAAGGGCCTTACTGCGATCCACTGACCTTGCCCATCGGTCCATCGTCTTCACGCTTCCACGATGAAGTCACCTTGATGTTCTATCAGCCGCTGAAGGCCGAGGGAAAGGTCGTTGGCTGTCTCTGTGGTCGCGTGCCCAACGATGTGCTGGGCGATCTGATCCAGCGCGAGGCCGGGCACATTTTTGCCGAGTCCGGCGACAACTACCTGTTCATGGCGCAGTCACGATTCGATCCCGCCATCCAACCGGGGACCGCGTTGTCGCGCTCACGTTTCGAGGACGGCACCTTTACCCACGGTGAAAACCTCAAGAGTGGCGTACACACGCCGTGGAAGACCGTGCAGATCCAGCGCCACACCGAGCTGGAACTGCGCTTTACCGACCCGGCGACCCAGCAACTGCACCCGGGAGTACGCGAGACCATCCGCAAGGGCTCCAACCTGTTCGTGACCTATCCCGGTTATTCGGATTACCGGCACGTGCCCGTGGTCGGCAAGGGCGTCACCTTCCAGTTGCCAGGCTCACCTGACCGCTGGGGCATGATGTGCGAGGCCGACCTGGAGGAGGTGTACCGCCGACGCTCGCTCAGCCATGGCCTGATGAGGCCTTACCTGGCGACCATGACCGGCCTGTTTGCCTGCAATTACCTGGTCCAGCATTACAGTGGCCTGACCCAGGGCCTGATCGATGCCGTCGAAGTGGTGAGCATGGTCGGCGCCACGCTGCTGTTCAGTCAGCTGGGGCCCAAGCGACTGGCGGCCCGGCTGGACGGGATGACGAGTGTGATCAGGACCATCGCCGAGGGCGAGGGCAACTTGCGTCAGCGCCTGGACCCGACGACCATGGCCAATGATGAGACCGGTGACATGGGACGCTGGATCAACAGCTTCATCGACCACCTGGACTCGGTGGTCGGGCAAGTGGTAAAGGCCAGTCGCAACGTCGGCACCACCAATCAGATGATGCTCGGCCGCAGCCAGGAAGCCGGCATCACCTCCGCCGAGGTGGCCGAAGCGGTGCATCACATGATGATTATCGTGGAAGACCAGTTGGGCGAGATCCAGCAAGCCTCGGCCAGCGCCGAGCAGATGAAGCAGGTGATGGACGAAGTCGTCACCCGTGCCCGTGAACAGTTTCTCGCCGTGCAGGCCGGCACCCAGTCGATTCGCGATGTGGTCGAGCGTTCGTCTTCAAGCGTGCAGTTGCTCGACAGCCGGATGACGCAAATCGGCAACATCACCAGCCTGATCAGCGACATCACCAACCAGACCAATCTGCTGGCCCTGAATGCCGCCATCGAGGCGCGCGCGCGGGCGAGCATGGCCGCGGATTTGCGGTGGTGGCCGATGAGGTACGCAGCCTGGCCTCACGCACGTCACGGGCGGCCGACGATATCCGGCAGATGGTCGAAGGCCTGCAGGGCGAAACGCAAAAAGCCGTGAGCTTCATGGAGGCGGGGGTCAAGGACGTCGATAACAGCCTGCGCCTGGCCGAAGATGCCTCCTCGGAAAACGTGCAGTTGCATCAAGCCGTGGAAAGCATGTTTGCGATCATTCAGCAGCTCAACAAGCACAGTCTCGATTATGGCAAGACGATCCGGCAGGTCGACCAGTCTTCCACCGAGATGCGCCAGACGGTGGTAGTGCTGCAGAGCAGCGCCGAAACCGTGAGGCTCAATGCCAACAAACTGCAAAAACTGGTGGGGCAATTTGAGGTGACCAACAACAACGAACGGGTGGCGGCTGCTTGAAGAGGGGCGAGGTGGAGAGGATCGAGCACGGTCGGAATTGATGAGCTGGCTGTCAGGACGCCTTCGCGGGCAAGCCAGCTCCTACAGGGTCTTGCGCCAGCCTTCAAACCCGAACATCCCCGCGATCGGTAGGAGCTGGCTTGCCAGCGAAGGCGTCCTTCCAGACAAAAAATGTTGCCTGACCCACCGCTTTCGCTGGCAAGCCAGCTCCTACAGTTGATCGGTGTCATGCCCTTGATTTGAGCAAGCCGCGCCGCTGCTATTTTTTGCCACCCGCCAATGCCGGGGTCCGAGGCGGAATCATGCGCTTGGTTCCCGTCGACTCAAACGCCGCAGCCAAACGCAACAACGTCGAATCGTCATACGCACGACCGGCAAACGTCAGCCCGACCGGCATGCCGATGTCGGGCATGATCCCCATCGGCACCGTGACCGTGGGCACACCCAGGTGGCGGATGGCGAGGTTGCCGTTGGCGACCCAGATGCCGTTACTCCAGGCGATATCCGCAGACTGCGGGTCGACGTCGGCATTCGCCGGCGCGACGTCGGCTACGGTCGGGAAGATCACCGCATCGAGCCCCAGCCGATCCATCCAGTCCTCCAGGTCGATTCGACGGGTCTGTTCCAGCCCGCGCAGTCCATCCGGCACGGTGGAGATCTGGTCCCAGGGGGTAATGCCGCGCTCGGCCATCCGCACATACTCGTCCATGCCCGCAACCAGGTCGCCCTCGCGGTTGGGCAAGGTCCCCGGGTCGTGGGGGAAAATCAGCGGCCCGTCGACATCGACCAGGCGATTCAGGTCGGGATCGCCGTTGGCTTGCAGAAAATCATCGAACGCCCAGGCCGTCAGGTCCCACAACTCATGATGCAGGAACTCCTTGGACACCAGCCCCCGGGTAAACACCGTCGGTGCGCCCGGACGATCACCCTCGCAATTGGAGACCATCGGGAAATCGACCTCGAGCACTTCGGCGCCTGCGGCCTCGAGTGCCTGGCGCGCCTCTTCCCAGAGACCGATCACCGAGGCCCGGGTGTTGATCCGCTGCCCGGTCGGACCGCCGATACCCGGCGCATCCGCGGTACCGGCTTCGGGATCGGCGTTGATGTACATGCGCGGCACGCCAAAGCGTTTTCCGGCCAGCGCAACGCTATTCGCCGCAAGCGATGCATAGGAGGCCGGGCGCACCGAGGCGACACTCGGAATCGGCACCCAGGGTTGCATCCGCCACAGATCGCCGCGGGTGTCGGGATCCTCCGCGACCACCACGTCGAGCACCTCGAGCAGGTCGGCCATGGTCCGGGCGAACGGCACCACCACGTCCATGGTCGGGGTCAACGGCCAGTTGCCGCGTACCGAGATCACCCCGCGCGACGGCGTGTAGGCGCACAGGCCATTGTTCGACGCAGGCCCGCGTCCGCTCGACCAGGTCTCTTCAGCCAGGCCGAAGGCCGCGAAACTGGCGGCGGTGGCAGTCCCGGCGCCATTCGATGAGCCCGAGGCGAACGGGGCGGTGAGATAGTCGGCGTTGTACGGGCTTTCCGCGCGACCATAGACCCCGCGCTGCATGCCGCCGTTGGCCATGGGCGGCATATTGGTCTTGCCCAGGCAGATCGCACCCGCGCCGCGCAGCCGTTCAATGGTGAACGCATCGCGATAAGCGACCAGGTTGGCGAATGCCGGACTGCCCGAGGCGGCGGTCAGCCCCTTGACCAGATAACTGTCCTTGGCCGTATAGGGGATGCCATCGAGCGGACCCAGGGTCTCGCCTTTGGCCCGCCGGGCATCGGACGCCCAGGCCTCCTCGAGTGCATCGGGGTTGCGCACCACCAGAGCGTTGAGGGCGGTGGGGGTGGCGGGGCCGTCATAGGCATCGACCCGGGCCAGATAGGCCTGGACCAGCTCGACCGCAGTGGTCCGGCCGGATTCGAGCGCCGCACGCAGTTCGGCAATGGAGACTTCGGTGACCTCGATCATGGGGTTACCGCCGACTGCGCAGGGGCGACACGGTGAGTGTTTTCATCAGGCTGGGGCCTGGAGGCAAGGACATCAATGTTCTTAAAATGCGGGCTCATAACGGTTCTCTAGGCAGTGCATTTACGCAACAGGGCCGGGCTGACACCCTGAACGTTCTATTTAACACCAAGCACGGGGATCGGTGAAACGCTTCGACCGCCCGTGTGGGTGTCTGGCCGCAAAGGGTCGAGGTCGCGCAAGTAACTGTCGCCGGCGAGTGGATATCTGCACGAAGCCGATTATGCTTCAGGAAACCTTGCAGCAATGCGAGGCCGTCAACCTGTGTGCATGCTTTGCGCAATCCGTAATCCGATGAAAATCAGCCCCAGGGCCAGGGTGCGGCAAGAAGGTAGTGGGGTACTCCGGCCTGTAAATAACAACAAAGACGGAGAAGACTTATGCCCGCAATCGACAATACAACGGCGCGCAGCGCCCCCCACCACGGGCTTACCAAGGAGGAGCGCAAAGTCATCTTTGCCTCGTCCCTGGGCACCGTGTTCGAGTGGTACGACTTTTACCTTTACGGCTCGCTTGCCGCGATCATCGCCAAGCATTTCTTCGCCGGGGTCAACGAGACAACCTCGTTCATCTTCGCGCTCCTCGCGTTCGCCGCGGGCTTCGCCGTACGCCCCTTCGGCGCCATCGTGTTCGGCCGCCTGGGTGACATGATCGGACGCAAGCACACCTTCCTCATCACCATCGTGATCATGGGTATTTCCACGGCCATCGTCGGCTTCCTGCCCGGCTACGCGACCATCGGCGTCGCAGCGCCGATCATCCTGATCACCCTGCGCCTGTTGCAAGGCCTGGCCCTGGGCGGTGAGTACGGCGGTGCGGCGACCTACGTCGCCGAGCATGCGCCCAAGGGCAAGCGCGGTTACTTCACTTCGTGGATTCAAACCACAGCGACCCTCGGCCTGTTCATGTCACTGCTGGTGATCCTCGCCTGTCGCACCATCCTCGGCACCGAAGCCTTCGAGGCCTGGGGCTGGCGGATTCCGTTCCTGCTGTCGATCCTGTTGCTAATCGTCTCGGTGTACATCCGCCTGCAACTCAGCGAGTCGCCGGTGTTCCTGAAAATGAAGGCTGAAGGCAAGGCTTCCAAGGCGCCGCTGACCGAATCCTTCGCCCGCTGGGACAACCTCAAGATCGTCATCATGGCGCTGCTCGGCGGCACTGCCGGCCAGGCCGTGGTCTGGTACACCGGGCAGTTCTACGCGCTGTTCTTCCTGCTGCAGACGCTGAAGATCGACCCGCAGACCGCCAACCTGTTGATCGCCGGTTCGCTGCTGATCGGTACGCCGTTCTTTGTCATCTTCGGCAGCCTGTCCGACCGCATCGGCCGCAAGGGCATCATCATGGCCGGCTGCATCCTCGCGGCGCTGACCTACTTCCCGATCTTCCAGGCGCTGACCCAGTACGGTAACCCCGACGTGTTCGCCGCGCAGGCGAAGAACCCGGTCACGGTGATCGCCGATCCCGACCAGTGCTCGTTCCAGTTCGACCCGGTGGGCAAGGCCAAATTCACCAGCTCCTGCGACCTGGCCAAGACCGTGCTGGCCAAGCGGGCCATCCCCTATGAGAACGTGAAGGCCGAACCTGGCACCGTGGCGCAGGTGCGCATCGGCGAAAAAGTCATCCAGAGCTTCGAGGGCACCGGCATGCCGGCCGCCGACTTCAAGGCCAAAAACGATGCGTTCGTCGCGACCCTCGGTGCTTCGCTCAAGGAAGCCGGCTACCCCGAGAAGGCCGACCCGGCCAAGACCAACTACCCAATGGTGCTGCTGCTCCTGACCATCCTGGTGATCTACGTGACCATGGTCTACGGCCCGATCGCCGCCTGGCTGGTGGAGCTGTTCCCGGCGCGCATCCGCTACACCTCGATGTCGCTGCCGTACCACATCGGCAACGGCTGGTTCGGCGGCTTCCTGCCGACGGTAGCGTTCGCGATGGTCGCGGCCACGGGTGATATCTACTACGGGCTGTGGTACCCGATCATCATCGCGGTGATGACGGCCATCCTGGGTATTTTCTTCCTGCCGGAAACCAAGGATCGGGACATTCATCACACCTGAGCCTGACGTTTGCCCTCTCCCGGGGGGAGAGGGCAACCCCCCTCAGAAGTAGTAGCCGATGTTGAGGTTGGTCCGGTAGTACCACTCGTTGCTGCCGATCGAGCTTGTGTTAGTGAAGCCGGTACCGTTTTCCGCACCGCCGTAGGGGTTGGCGTTTTTCGCCCAGGTCAGGTCGACCCACGCCATGATCGGCATCGCCAGGAATTGCGCGCCGACGGTGTACATCTGCGAGTCGTCCCAACCGCTCTGGTCTTTCATCATGCGGCTGTAGTCGTTGTACAGCTTGATCTTCTTCAACTGCCCCAGCTTCGGCGTCGCAATGTCATAGCCGATGTTCAGCGAAGCAATGGTTGCCTTGGAGGCAATCAGGTACGCGGGCGTCAGGCCGTTGCCGCCCATCAACACCGAGTCGTTGCTGACGCCGGCGGGATTTTTCGGGTCGTACTCGTACCGGATGCCCTGGGTGCTGACGGTCCATTGGCCGGCATTGATCACGGCGTGAATGCCAGCGGCCCAGTAATCACCGTCGTCCCGGGTGGTGGCGTTGTACAGCTGGGCCGCGGCCACCGAGGCCCCGACCTCGGCTTTCCAGCCGTCGTTGACAAAGGTCCGCGCGACGCGGGCATTGATCTGGTTGTGCTTCTCGTTGTCCTGGCGCGATTGGGTGAAGGGGATCGCGTTGTCCTTGAGGTCGGCGTAGCGGCCGACTTCCGGCGAGTAGCGAATGTCCGACGGCATCATGCGCGGGAAATACCCCAGTTGCAGATCCCAGTCCTTGTCCTTGTAGCTGTACTTCAAACCCGAACCGGCGCTGACGCCATAGCCCATGAAGAACGGCAGGTGATAACTCCAGCCGAATTGCGGGTAGGGTTCCAGGCCGAACGGCTTGAACGGCGCGCCCAGTTGCAGGTTCGAATTGCTGTTGAAACGGTAGCCGACGAAGCCGCGATCGATGGAGCGCTTGCCGTCGTCCTGGAACCAGTAACCGACATCGCTGAACAGGTTCTGGTAAGTCGCCTGCACGTCGATGCGGAAGGTGTCGAACAGCAAGCGGCCATTGTTTTCGGTGGTGTCCCAATGCTCGTCGCGGTAGTTGGTGCGCAAGGCGCCGCCGATGTCCAGGCTGCTCTGGCCATCGTCGCTGCGCCAGGCGATATGCGGGAAAGGCTTTTTACCCGTGGTCGAGGTCACGGGCGCTGCAGGGCCGGGTTCGCCGGCGAAACTGACGCAGCTGGTCATCATCAGCCCGAGACATATCACGTAATTCTTCATGCTCACTTCCCCTGCAATAGTGGGCGCTACAAAGTGACCGGCAACACTTTCCCGCTTGCCTTGAAAGTGGCAATGGGCGAGTGACTTTGGGTGTTGCGGTATTGGAGTGCGTTTTTTGTTTTTTTGCTGTTTCGTAGGTGATACGGCGTCTGACCTATGAACTTGAGGGGAATAGAGCAGAAACCATGCCACTGTTGGACGGTGCTTCTTTGCCGAATAAAATCCAGTAAAAACAATTGTTTATATGGGAAACGCATTTCCTTGTATTGCCCGTGAAACGAGGGCTTCAAGGAGTAACGAAACTGCACGTTATGTGTGCGCACTTACTCGACTCGCCTACAAAAAGGCCTTTCACGAGGAAACACAGATAACGCAATACCTTGTAGGAGCCAGCTTGCTGGCGATGGACTCAAGTGCGCCGCGTTTAACCATATCTCACGCGTTATCGTTAACGATCATCGCCAGCAAGCTCGCTCCTACAGGTCTTGCGCCAGCCTTCAATCCGAACATGACACCGATCCCCCTGTAGGAGCTGGCTTGCCAGCGAATGCGGTGTGTCAGTCGCCATTGATATTGAATGTGCCGCCGCTTTCGCTGCAAGCCAGCTCCTACAGGGGGACCGTGCCCATGCTGGAAAATGAGGTGGCGTCCAAACCAGTGGACGCGCATAAAAAAGGCCGACAAAAGTGTCGGCCTGTTTAATGGATGAAATAGAACACCAGTTATAAATCGAGAACCAACCGCCGACTCTTGCAACCCGATACACAAACCATCATCGATTTATTCGCCGCACGCTCGGCCTTGGTCAGCACGCCATCCCGATGATCGACTTCACCTTCCAGGACCCGGGTTTCGCACGAACCGCAGACCCCTTCGCGACAGCTGTATTCAATGTCGCAACCCGCCTCGAGCAATACGTCGAGCAAACTCAAGCCTGGCTCGATCGACAGGGTCTTGCCGGTTTTTTTCAGTTCGACGCTGTAACTGCTCTGGGCATCTTCAGACGGTGGCAACTCCGCCGCGGTGAAGCGCTCGATATGCGCGTGGGGGTAACCGAGGCCTTCGCAGGTGCTTTCGAAGGCATCGAGCATCGGCGTCGGACCGCAGCAATAGAAATGCGTGTCAGCCGGCTGGCCCGCCAGGTAGGCGCTCAAGTCGGGCGGCATGCCTTTTTCATCGTTGAAGTGATAAACCACCTTGGCGCTCAGGCCGCTGAGTTCTTCGACCAGTGCGGCTTCCTGCCGCGAACGGGCGCAGTAGATCAGCTCGGCGGATTTTCCCAGGGCCAGCAGTTGGCGGAACATGCAGTAGATCGGCGTGATGCCGATGCCACCGGCCACCAGCACGCTGTGTCTGGCGTTGAGGTCGAGCTGGAAGTTATTGCGCGGCGACGAGATTGGCAGTTGCATGCCGACCCGCAATTGCCCATGCACGAATTCCGAGCCGCCACGGCTGTTGCGATCGCGCAGGATGCCGACCACGTAACGGCCGCGATCGCTCGGCGAATTGAGCAACGAGTAGCTGCGCACGAGGCCGTTGGGCAGGTGCAGGTCAATGTGCGAGCCGGCTTCGAACGGAGGGAAGACCGTGTCGCCATACGGCCGCAACTCGACGCTGATGATGCCTTCGGCTTCGTAGCGCAGGGTGTGCACGAGCGCGGTGAGGGGGGAGGAATTGGACACGTTCATGGCAACTGCTTCGCGTCGATCAGCTCCAGCTGGGCCTTGGCCGCATTTTTCAGGTAGCGGCGCAGGCGCACCACGCCGAGGTCATGCTGGTACAGGTTTTCCCGCTTGTTGGCGTCCGGCTCCATGAATTCGAGCAGCACCCGATCCTGTTCCAGCACCGCCCAGTGCCGCGCTTCCAGACGATTCTTGTAGAGGAAGCGCCAGGTGTCCCGCTGCCAGCCGGTCAGTGGCCGGCAACGCCAGTGGAACACCGCCGACAATGAGCGGCTGCTCGGCGTGTAGCTGCCGATGATGGTGAAGTTGCCGCCGGGGCCGCCAGTTTTCGGGTACGGAATTTCCAGGCGCAGCCAGTGGCAGGTATTGTCCATGAATTCGGTCCAGTCGAAATTCACCCCGCGCTGGCCTTCCTTCTCGAAGAAGAAACCGTGGTCGGTGTCGCGGTTGACGAACTTGGCCGTGGCTTCGCCTTCGCTCATGGAGTGCGACATCTTGTGCAGGTAGGTGCCGTGCATCGGGTCCATGACGTTGTCGATGACGTAGCGGTAATCGCCTTTCCACTCGGCGTAACACAGGAAGCTGCTCCACTGCGGGGAGGTCAGTTGCTCGGGCAGCACCAGTTCCGGCGGGTTGTCCTCGTGCGGGTCGGCGGCGTTGTAGAGGAAGATCGCGCCCGCGGCTTCACGGGTGTGGAACATCCGCGTCGGGCGGCTGCCTTCGAGTTTGCAACCCGGGCTGCCGGGGACTTTGGTCACGGTGCCATCGCAGCGCACTTCGACGCCGTGATAAGGGCATTGCAGGCGGTCACCCAGCACCGGGCCCTGGGACAACGGCGCGCCGCGATGGGGGCAGTGGTCTTCCAGGGCATGCACGCTGCCGTCATTGTCGCGCCACAGGGCAATCTTGTAGCCCAGGCGACGGATCGACAGCGGTTTTTCACCCAGCTGATCGGACGGCAGCACCGGGAACCACAGGTTCTTCAAGCCGTTGGCCAAGAGGTTTTCAACAGGATCGACGGTTGTATTCATGTTCATTTCTTATTGTCCTCCGGCGGGTCATTCGCCCAGCCGAGCCATCAGGGTTTTATAGGCATCCGCAGTCCACTCGCCGGTGGTCAGCGGGCAGGGCGGCCCGGCCAGGTTCAGGTGTGCGAGCAGGTCGGGCAGCTCGGTCACGCCATGGCCGAACGCGCGTTCGATGGAGTCGCCGAGCAACTCTTCGAACTGGGTGTTGGGCCGTTTGCGAGCCTGATGGGGCTCCAGGTAGGGTTCGGTATTGCTCATCTCATTGACCTCCATTGCGTACCCGTTCGCGGATCGTTTCGCCCACGGGAATAAAGTCGTACGTCGTGTTCGTTCAGGGTTTTGGCTTGTCGGTAAGGAACTTGCCCTGGGGCGCTTCGACATGTTGCTGGCGCCGGGTATTGCCATCGATGCCACCGGCGATCGCCCATTCGGCGAATACCGTCGGGCCGGGTTCGAAGGTGCGTGGCTGCCATTCGCCGGTCAGTTGGTCTTCGTCGGCGTAGTACTCCACCAGCGCGCCGGCCGGGTTCTTGAAGTACCAGAAGAACGCCGACGACACCGGGTGCCGGCCGGGGCCGATTTCCGTGGCCCAGCCGCGGCGGGAAATGTGCATGCCGCCGCCGAACACTTCGTGTACATCGCGCACGGTGAAGGCGACGTGGTTCAGGCCGGCGCGAGGGGCGGGCAGTTGCAGCATGAACAGGTCGTGATGCCCGCCTTCTTCGGCGGTGCGCAGGAACGCGCCGCGGTCCGGATAGCGGTCCGAGGCCTGGAAGCCGAAACGCTCGTGGTAGAAGGCTTCGCAGGCATTGACGTCCTTGACGAAGAACACCACGTGCCCGACTTCGATCGGCGTGGCGTGGTCGTAGATCGGCGCGGCCTTGTTGATCCGGCCTTTGGTTTGCCAGGTGTTGTGGCCGCTGCACTCGATCTGCAGTTCGCGCTTGCGCGTCACCTGCAGGCGGATCGCCAGGCCATTGGGGTCGGTGCAACCGATGCGCCCGTCAGCTTCGATGAAGCCGGGATCGTTGGCGATGCGCTCGCTGTACAGCTTCAGGTCCGCCGCGCTTTCGACGCCCCAGACCACTTCGCGCACGGTCGAACCGGCTTCGATCGCCGGCGGCAAACCAGCCTTGTCGATGTCGGCGAGCACTACGCGGCAACCGTTGAGGGTTTCGAAAATCACCTCGTCAGGCTGCTCGCTGACCTTGTTCAAGCCCCAGTCGCTGAAGAACCGCACGCTGGTCGCGAGGTCCTCGACGCCGTAGGTGACTTCATCGATACCTAGAACGCTCATAACCCAACCTCCGTTTGCACACCGGCCCAGGCCAGTGGCTGTTGATTCATGCCCCAATAGAGGCTCTTCTGTTCCATGTACTGCAGGATGCCGAGGCGGCCTTTTTCCCGGCCCAAACCGCTGTCGCGCCAGCCACCGAACGGGGTGGAAATCGAGAACTGCTTGTAGGTGTTGATCCACACCGTACCGGCCTGGATTTTTCGACCCAGGGCCCAGGCGCGCTTGTAATCGCGGGTCCAGATGCCGGCGGCGAGCGCATACAGGCTGTCGTTGGCCTGTTCGAGCAATTGCGCTTCGTCATCGAACGGCATGGCCACCAGCACCGGGCCGAAGATCTCTTCCTGGCACACCTGTTGGCTGTTGTTCAAGCCTTCGAGGATGGTCGGCGGGTAGTAATAACCCTGGTCGTACACGCCACCGCTCGGACGCTCGCCACCGAGCAGCAGGCGTCCACCTTCGGCGATCCCAAGAGCAACATAACGCTCCACCGACTCGCGGTGTGCGGCGCTGATCAGCGGCCCCATCTGCGTGCGTTCATCGGCCGGATCACCGACGCGCAGTTCGGCGGCAGCAGCCACCAGGCGCGCCATGAACGGCTTGTACAGCGCCCGGGCGACAAACAACCGCGAGCCGGCGATGCAGGCTTCGCCCGACGAGCTGAAGATGCCGTACAGCACACCGGCCACCGCGTGGTCGAGGTCGGCATCATCGAGGACGATGGTCGGCGATTTGCCGCCCAGTTCCAGCGACACCGGCATCATCTTGTCGGCGGCGATGTGGGCAATGTGTTTGCCGGTCCTGGTGCCGCCGGTGAACGACACGCGCTTGACCAGCGGGTGACGCGTCAAGGCATCACCGAGCAGCGAACCCTTGCCCGGCAACACACTGAGCAAGCCTTTCGGCAGCCCGGCCTCTTCGCAGATGCGCGCCAGTTGCAAGGCCAGCAGCGGGGTGATTTCCGCCGGCTTGATCACCACCGCGTTGCCCGCCGCCAGGGCTGGCGCGACCTTCTGCGCTTCGCTGGCAATCGGCGAGTTCCACGGAGTGATCGCGGCGATCACGCCCATCGGCTCGTAGACGCTCATGCTGACGAAGTCACCACGGGACGGGGTGATGGTTTCCTCGAGGGTTTCACAGGCCGCGGCGAAGAACTGGAAGGTGCCGGCCGCGCTGGCCACCAGGGCCCGGGTTTCGTTGATCGGTTTGCCGTTGTCCTGGCGCTGCAATTGCGCCAGTTCTTCACTGCGTGCGCGGATCAGTTCGGCGATGCGGTACAGCACGCTGGCGCGCTCGTGGGGTTTGCGCTGGGCCCAGCCGCTGTGCAGAAACGCCTGGTGCGCACCTTGTACAGCGTCTTCGACGTCGTCGACACTGGCGGCGTTGAGCCAGGCGACGGCCTCGCCGGTGGCGGGGTAGCAGGTGGCGTAGCGCTCGCCGCGCCCCAGGCGCCAGTCGCCGGCAATGCAGATCGGTAAAGTCTGTTCGAGAGTCATCGACTGTCCCCTAAATCGAAATCGCATGGGCATGGTTGCCCAAGGCGCGGACGACGCTGTACACGGTCAGCGCCGAGGTCTTCGGGTTGGCCAGCAGCGGTTTGCCGCGCAAGCTCAGTTCGAAACCGCCAAAGGCACCGCGGGCTTCGAAGTGATGCACGTTCTCCTCGCTCAGCGGGTCGGCGATCAGCGTCACATGGGTGCGATCCAGGCCGAGCCCGGCCAGCGACAGGGTCGCGGCGACGTTGGCATTCTTCGGGTAGAGCCGGGCCGCTTCCCGGGCGCTGCCCTGGAAAATCACCGTGGCTTCGGTAAGGCTGTCCAGGTCAAAGGCCTGATCAGCCGGGGTGTTTTTCCAGGCGCGCGCCGGTTTGCGTCCGGTGTAATTCACCGAGTCCAGGCCGCCGACCTTGGCCGCCGACAGCGCATCGATGACCGCCAATGGCGCCGGGCAGCAATTCGATGCGGGTCTGGCCGCGTTCGGCCGCCGCTTCCAGGCGTTCCACCAGGCCGACTTCGGACAGCGCGCCGACCGAGACGATCAGGCAGGCGATGCCGCGTTCCAGCGCCGGCAACACATGTTCTTCGATGGCGCGGTGGCCGGCGCACTCGACCAACAGGTCGGGGCGCGCATCGGCCGGCAACGCCGTCAACACTTGCGGCGGTTGTTTGAAACTGGCCAGCCGCTGGCGTACCAGCTCTTCGGAACCGGCCGAGGCGATCACGTAGTCGACGCACAGCTGCGGGTCTTTCTCCAGCAGTTCGAGCACGCCGACGCCAATGGCGCCGCAGCCGATCATGGTGATGTGCAACATGACGAAGTCCTCAAGCCGTGGCTTTCTGCGCTTTGGTTTCGCTGTTGGGCGGGCCGGCGAACTGGGTGGCGAAGCTGCCGACGGCGAGCATGTCGACTTCCAGCAGGAACGGACCGGGTTGCGCCAGCGCGCCGTCGACGACCTTGCCGAAATCCTTCAGGTCGGAGACCAGGCCGTGGCGCAGGTTCAGCGATTCGGCCAGCTTGGAATAATCCGGGGTGTGCAGGTCGACGTAGCAGTGACGGCTGCCGTAGACCGCGTCTTGGATATTGCGGATCACGCCATAGCGCTGGTCGTTCATCAGCAGGATCACCACGTTGGCGTTCTCTTGCACCAGTGTCGCCAGCTCACCGAGGTTAAGGATGAAACCGCCGTCACCGGCCAGGGCGAAGACCTTGCGCTCCGGCGCCGTTTCCGCCGCCGCGACCGCCGCGCCAATCCCCATCGACAAGCCCTGGCCAATGCCGCCGCCAAGGGCATGCACGCCGGCGCGTGGGTGGTACAGCGTCAGCAGGCGGTTGCCCCAGATGCTGTTGGACCGCGTGACGTCGCGCACCAAGGAGAAATTGCGCCCGGTGCTGGCTTGCAGCTGTTCGACCATGGCCGAGTAGGGGCCGAGGTCGGCGATCAGTTGCGTGCGGGATTTTTCGCGAACGGCCTTGAGCTCGGCGAGGAACGTCGGGTCGATCTGCAAGCGACCTTCGAGACGGTCGGCCAGGCCTTCGAGGGCCAGCGCCGCGTCACCGGCAGATAAAACAGCTCGCTGTTGTAGCTGCGACCTTCGATGGCCGGGTTGGCGTCGATGCGCAAGGTGTTGCGCGGCAACTTCAGCGCGTACTTGAAGGTCTCGTTGCTGCGCAAGCGGGAGCCGGCGATCAGCAGGGCGTCGCAGCTTTGCAGGAACTGCTCGACCAGTTTGTTCTGCGAGAACGCGCCCAGGCAGCGCTCGTCATCTTCGTTGACCACGCCGCGACCTTGAGTCGAGGTGATCACGCCGACGCCCATGTCCAGCAGGCGTTTGACCTGTGGCCCGGCATGTCGCGCGCCACCGCCCAGCCACAGCAACGGGCGAGTGGCACTGGCCAGGCGTTCGGCGACCAGGTCCAGCGCTTCTGGCGCGGGCACGGCCACCGGGATCGGCAGCGGCGACAGGTCGGTCGGCATCGGGATAAAGGTCGACTGGATATCGATCGGGATTTCCACGCTGACCGGCCCGGTAGGCGCGGTCAGTGCAGTCTGCACGGCCAGCTTCAGGGTGCTGATCGCGGTCTCGACGCTGCGCACGCGGAACGCGGCCTTCGACACGGCCTTGAGCATGGTCAGCTGATCGCGGGCTTCGTGGATGTAGGCGAATTCCTGATCCAGGTATGGCGTTTCGATCTGCCCGGTGATGTGCAGCAGCGGCGTGCCGGCGGTCAATGCTTCGACCAGTGCTCCGGCGGCGTTGCCGGCCGCGGTGCCGGTGGACGTCAGGCACACGCCCAGGCCACCGGTGGTGCGGGCATAGGCATCGGCCATGTTGGTGGCGCCGGCTTCACCCCGGGCCATGACGAAGCGGATGTTGCCGCGCACGGCGAACGCATCGAGGATCGGCATGTTGTGGATCGAGATCACGCCGAACGCGGCCTTGACCTCGCATTGCTCGAGGAACGCGGTGATGGCAGCGCCAACGGTGACAGTATTTTCATTACGCATGGCGGGACAGGCCTCCGGAAACATCGATATGGCTGCCTGTGGTGTAAGCCGACAGAGGCGAGGCCAGAAACAGGATCGCGCGGGCCGCTTCAATCGGCAGGCCCAGGCGCCCCAAGGGAATGTGTTTTTGTCGAGCCAGGCGGGCGGTCCATTGGCTCCAGTCCAGCTCCCGCTCTTCGCGGGCTTCGAAACGCCGGCGCCATTGCCCGGACTCGACCAGGCCAATCAGGATGCCGTTGACCCGAATGCCATCGACGGCGAATTCGGTGGCCATCGAGCGCACCAGGTTCATCACCCCGGCGCGGGCGGCCGAGGTGGCGACCATGTGCGGCTCCGGCTGGCTGGCCAGCAGCGAATTGACGCAGACGATGGCGGCGTTCGGTTGAGCTTGCAGCTGCGCCTTGAAGGCGCGAACCGGGTTGATCACCGAGAA
Organism: Pseudomonas sp. VI4.1; assembly: GCF_002029345.1. Taxonomy (NCBI): domain Bacteria; kingdom Pseudomonadati; phylum Pseudomonadota; class Gammaproteobacteria; order Pseudomonadales; family Pseudomonadaceae; genus Pseudomonas; species Pseudomonas sp. VI4.1. The sequence goes on along the minus strand of NZ_MULM01000157.1, from coordinate 47,536 downwards.
GAATTTCAGGTTCAGCTCTTCGGTCCAGGCGCTGTCGGTGGTGTCGGCGAAGGTCGAGACCCGACCCTGTCCGGCGTTGTTGATCAGCACGCTGGCCGGGCCCAGTGCGGCCAGGCTGGCGGCGGCAAAGGCGTTGACTGATTCCGCGTCGAGCACGTTGCACACCCGGGCCAGCAACCGCCCGTGGGGAAAGCGTTGGCGCAGGTCGGCTTCGACGCTACGCAGGCGGTCTTCGTCGCGACCGCAGAAGGCCACGGCGGCGCCGGCTTCGCGCAGCAACTCGACACAGGCCAGGCCAATCCCGGAGGAGCCGCCGGTCACGATGGCCGTGCTGCCTTGCAGTTGATAGAGGCTCATCTCAATCCCTCATCAGGGCGGTCACGCGCTGCTGGCCGTCGTGGCCGGCCGCGCTGTTGTAGTCGAGCAACCGCGACAGCTCGTCGGCGCTGCGACGCACCTGCAGGAGCAATTCGTTGAAGTTGACGTGGGCGATTTGCGTGGTCGGAATGGTCACGCCCAGGGCCGCGACGATCTGCCCGGATTGATCGCGCACCGGTGCGGCGACGGTGGAAATCGCTGACTCGAAGAAGCCTTCACCGCTGACAAACCCGCGCTGACGGTCGGCCTGGACCATGTCGAACAGCTCCATCACGGTTTTCGGCGTGCAGGGCGAGAACTGCTCCAGGTGATCTTCCGGGTAAAGCTCGCGCAGCTCGGCCAGCGACAGGTCTTCGAGCAGGATGCGCCCCAGGACCGTGGCGTGGGCGGGCAGGCGGGTGCCGACATTCACCGCGCTGGAGAACACCGACGGCGGCGAGACCTTGGCCACGTAGACGATCGAACGGCCGTCGCGCACCACCAGGTTGCTCGGGTAGTTGAGGCGGTCGCACAGGCGGGCCAGCAGCGGCTGGCCGAGTTCGGTCAGCTCCAGCGAGGCCAGGTACTCGAAGCCCAGGCGCAGCACCGACATGCCCAGGCGATATTCATTGCCGCTGCGGGTGACGAAGCCCATGGTTTCCAGGGTCGTCAGCAAGCGGAAAATCGTCGAGCGCGGCAGCGCCAGGCGCCGGGCCAGTTCCGGCGCGGTCAGCGTGCGGTTGCGCCGGCTGAACTCGCAGAGCAGCAGCAGGCACGCTTCCAGGCCCGGCACGATGTATTTGTCCTGAGCGTCCTTCAGCAGATCTGAATCGTTCATAGCGATGCACCTGTCAGGGATTCTTTGATGGCGCAGGCCAGACGGCCCGCCACCACACAAGGTTGTTCGATGGGGCTGGCGTGCCCGGCATCGGCGATAAGGTTGAACGTGCCGCCCAGGGCCTTGGCCAGGGTCAGGCAGCTTTCGGGCGCGGTGATGCCGTCGGCTTCGCCGCAATGCACTTCGCACGGCATCGACAGCGGCGCGTGGCGCAGCAGGTCATCGCCGCACAGCAGGCTCGCTGGCCTGGCGATAGCCCTCGGGATTGAGCCGCGCCATGTTCCACTGCACCCAGGCCTGTGCCTTGGGGCTGGCGTGGGGCGAGAGCATGTAGGCACTGCGTTGCTCGGCCATGCCCGGGATGCCCAGTTGCTCCAGGGCGCGCAGGCGTTTGTTGCGCACGTCCTGGCGTTGCAAGGCGCGCGATGGATGGCCGTAGCCCTGGGCCGGGCTGATCAAGACCAGGCGGCTGATGCGCTGCTGGTGCACGCCGCTGGCGAACGCGGTGGCGGTGATCGCTCCCAGGGAGTGACCCACCAGCACACAGCGCTGGATGTCCAGGGCGTCGAGCATCTGCATCAGCCGTTCGGCGTAGTCCGACGCGTCCGGGGCCAACGCCCTTAAAGGCGTGGAGTCGCCATAGCCGGGCGCGTCCCAGGCGATCACCCGGGCGCCCTGGCCCAGCTCCTGGGCCACTTGCAGCCACGACGCCGAGCCCGAGCCGATCCCGTGCAGCAACACGATGGCCGGCCCGGCCCCGCATTCGCGCACGGCCTGGCGGGCGCCTGCGAGCTCCAGCGTGCGCTGGGGGAAGTGCAGCGCCAACTGGGCCTGGAGGTCGGCCGTGAGCGGCGGGGCGGAGGGTATCGATGGCGGTGCAACATGGGCTTATCCGCGCTTGATCGAGGCCAGGGGGTGTTCTGGCGGGTAGGTCGGGGTGACGGGTTTTTTCGCGCCGAGCATCACGCACATCAACGCGTCTTCATCGCCGATGTTGATCTCTTCGCGGTACACGCCGGGCGGCACGGAAATCACGTCGCGGTCGGTGAGGATGGTTTCGAAACGCTCGCCGTCCTTTTCGATCACCACCTTGAGTTTGCCGCGCAGCACGAAGAACACTTCTTCCACGTCGGTGTGCAGGTGAGGCGGGCCTTCGTGACCGGCCGGAATCACCATGGTGGAGAAGGTGAAGTTCTCCGACGGGATGGTGTTCATGTCGGTGCTCACGCCAGTGCCGCCGGTGCCGATGTAGCGCATCTGCGCGCGGCGGAATTTCGGGTCGTAGTCAGCCTGGAACTTCAGCGCGTTCCAGTCGTACTTGCGCGTCTCGTAGCGGGCGATGCGGGTCTGCATCCAGCTTGCAAGGTCGCTGCCGGCGGGTTGTTCCCAGCTTTTCGGTGTGCTTTGCTGCGCGGATAAATCGGTCATGGCTATCTCCTGATCAAGGCATGACGAACCCGCCGTTGACCGGCAGGGTTTGTCCAGTGATGAAACGGGCGAGGTCGGACAGCGCGAACAGCACGGCGCCGCTGACGTCTTCGGGAAGTTGTGGGCGCTGAATCGCCCGCTGGTCGTTGTACAAGCGGTGACGCGCTTCGGGCACGTAGGCGGTGGCTTCGACCAGCACCAGGCCGGGCGCGATGGCATTGACCGTGATGTTGTCGCCACCCAGCTCGCGGGCCAGGCTACGGGTCATGGCGATGATCGCGCCCTTGCTGGCGACATAGGCCAACAGGTTCGGCGCGCCCCACAGCGGGGTGTCGGACGCCAGGTTGACGATCGCGCCATGACCACTGGCGCGCAGGGCCGGCAGGCAGGCTTTGGTCATCAGCCAGGTGCCGCGCACATTGACCTGCATCACCTGGTCCCAGGTATCCAGGCTCAGCTCTTCGCAGGTCTTGCCGCCGGAATTGGTGATCGACGCGTTGTTGACCAGGCCGTCCAGCCCACCGAGCAAACGGCTGGTTTCGGCGATGCAGGCATCGATCGAATCCGGTTGTGCCAGGTCCAGCGTCACGCCATAAACGCTAAGGCCTTCAGCGACCAGTTCGGCGGCCGATTGCTGGACGCGCTCGGCGAGAATGTCGGCGATCACTACCTGGGCACCGGCGCGGCCGATGGCCTGGGCGAAGGCGTAACCCAGGCCGCGGGCGCCCCCGGTGACCAGCACGCGACGGCCTTCGAGCAAACGAGTGAGGGTCGTCATCATTGAGTACTCAGCATGGCTTTGGGCATGTAGTGCAGGATGCGTTTCTCGGCCCAGACCACCGCGCCGTAAGCAAGCACCCCGATCAGCGTCAGCATGACGATGGCGACGAACACCCCGGCGGTATTGCCCTGGCCTTCGGCATCGACCAGCAGGAAGCCCAGGCCCTGGTTGCCGCCGACCAGTTCACCGACGGTGACGCCGATCACGGCCAGGGTCGAGGCAATGCGCAGACCGGAGAACAACGCGGCCATGGCCGACGGAAACTCCACCAGGCGGAAGATCTGCCAGCGGCTGGCGTTCATGGTCCGCACGAGGTTGATCATGTCCGGGTCCACGGTGCGAATCGCCGACAGCACGTTGATCATCACCGGGAAGAACACGATCAGGATCGCGATCAGGATCTTCGGGTAGATGGTGTAGCCCAGCCACATCACGAACAGCGGGGCGAAGGCGACTTTCGGCGCGATCTGCAGCGCCAGGATGTACGGCGAGAGCATGGCTTCTGCGGCGGGCGACAGGCCCAGCGACACGCCGATCGCCACGCCGAGCAGGGCGCCCAGGCCTGAGCGACGATGATCTCGAACGCGGTGATCAAGGTGTGCTGCAACAGGCCGCCGGTCTGCCACATCACCACGCTTTCCTGGGCCACCCGACTCAGTTGCGGCATGACGAATTCGGGCATGCCGAGCAGTCCCGGGCCCCACTGCCAGAGCACCAGGAACAGGATCAGCAGGGCGACGCTGCCGAGCATGGAGTTATTGAGGTTTTTCATCGTGTCGGTACCTTGTTGTCACTGACCGTCATTGCGCGGCGGTTTGGGTGTCGATGAACTGGTTGGTGTACAGGTCGTCGAGCTTGGGCTCCTGGGTGACGATGCCCTCGCTGACATAGAACTGGCGGACCGCTTCCAGGCGCACCGGATCGATTCGGCCCGGTACGGTCTGGTTGGCATAGACGTGCTCGACGTAGAGCTTGAAGATTTTCTCCAGCGAATCTTCCTTGCCGGCATAAGCGGGAACAGCCTTGGCAAAGGTCACGGCGGCCGCGCGGGGGTCTTCAATGATGTCGCGCATTCCGTGCAGGGTTGCCTGGACCGTGCCGCGAACAATGTCCGGGTGATGCTTGATGGCATCGTCGGAGGCGAGGATCGACTGAGCCATGCTGTCGAAGATCTGCGCTTGCGGGATCAGCTTGATTTTCACCCCGGCTTCCTCGGCGTTGATCACCCAGTCCGGCACGCCGGCCATTGCCACGGCTTTGTCCGCCGAGAACAATTGCCAGACACCGGCGGGCCCGGCGGCCTGGATGTTCACATCGTTCTTGCTCAGGCCGGCTTTACGCAGGGAAGCGAGCAAGGCGTAGTAGGTGGTGTCGGAGTAGGACATCACGGTCACCGTCTTGCCTTTGAGGTCGGTGATCGAATTGATGTTCTGCGCCGCATTGGTCGCAATCATGGTGACGCCGCCGGCGCCCAGCACCGCGACGTTGCGCACCGGAATGCCGTTGGCCCGTACCACGATGGGCGTATCACCGAGGGCGCCACCGAGCATGGCGTTACCCGCACCGATCTGCTTTGCCACGTCCACACCGCCCTTGGCCGCGATGAAGGTCATGTTCAGGTTCTGGGCGGCGTAGTAACCCTTTTGCTGCGCAATGATCCACGGCGCGAACGCCGGCAGGTTCGGCGGCGCCGGCAACAGGTAAGTCACGTCGGTCGACTGCGCCTGGGCAGCGAAGGCCAGGCCCAGGCCGAGCGCGACGGCGCTGGCCTGGCTGAAGCGTTGAAACAGAGACTTGAGCATGAGTACTCCTGAAAAGGTTGATGGCCACAAGGGCGTTGATCAATGCAGTTCGGTGTCTTCGCCGACTTTCAGCAGTTCCATCAGGCGACCGGCCAGCGGCCCGATCTCCGGCAGCTTGCGGCGCTCCAGCGGGTTGTCGCGAAACGGCAGGTCGACGCTGATTTCTTCGATGATGGTGCCGGGGCGGGCGCTCATGACCAGCAAGCGGTCGGACATGGCGATGGCTTCGATCAGGTCATGGGTGATGAACAGCGCGGTTTTCTTTTCATCGAACAGCATCCGCGCCATGTCCTGCTGCAGGATCATCTTGGTCTGCGCATCCAGGGCCGAAAACGGTTCGTCGAGGAACAGCACCTGCGGGTCGATGGCCAGGGTGCGGGCCAGCGCAGCACGCTGGCGCATGCCGCCCGACAAGCTGGAAGGGGTAGTGGTCGGCAAAACCTTGCAGGTGGCAGCGATCGAGCAGATCTTTGGCCACCGCCTGACGCTTGGCGGCCGGCACACCCTGGATTTCCAGGCCCAGTTCGACGTTGCGGCGAATACTGCGCCACGGCATCAGCAGGTCTTTTTGCAGCATGAACGCCACCTGGCGGACCGGCCCGGTCACGGCTTCGCCGCCGACGAAGACTTCGCCTTCGGTAGGGCGATACAACCCGGAACCCATGTTCAGGATGGTGCTCTTGCCACACCCGGAAGGGCCGATGATCGACACCACTTCACCGCGGCGGATCTTGAAGTTCACCTCGCGAATGGCAAACGGCGCTTCGGACTTTCCCTTGGCCGGGAAGCATTTGCCGACATTGCGGAATTCAATTTCGGTGGGCTCCGGATTGTCCTTGGGAGCGGGCTTATTCCATTGCGGGGCGACGGCGTACATCTCGTTCACAGCCATTGGGAAGGGTCTCTGGTCTGTTTTATAGGTGATACGCCGTTTAGTGCATGAACAATGCCAGAGCTGTGGACGTTTTGTTTTTTGTCAAAAACTCCTTTGTTATTAGATGTTTAAGGAGATTTCAGATTATTTTGAGCGTTTCATATATGAAACGCGGTTTCCTATTTGGCACGAAATTGCACATTGATCGTGCGAGGCCCGGAAAAACGCGAGCGCGCGGTGCCTGTTCAGGTAACGCCTGATGAGGGGAAACAGCGGATTTGTTTCGCGGATGAAACGGCGAGGGGAGATGGCGCGGGTGTATGGAGGTTGATGGGTGGCGCTGATGAATCGTGAAGGGCCACCCCAGGCGGACCTCGCCGAGGAGGCCCGAGCGGTCCTTGAATATTAAGGCCGGTCAGCTTCGATGATGGTCAGCTCGCGGCGATTTGTCAGGCGTTTTCAACGGAGTGTTCCATCTGCCTCGGGCGCACGGAAGGCCTTACTGTAGTAGCCGGACTGGTCGAAACAGCAAACGTGTTTCTTGCCGGAAGCCAGCATATCGCAGGCATCATCAATTCGTTTTGCGCGAGTCTTGAGTTGCTTGGCTGAAGTAATCCAGTGTATCCAGTCTACTCGTGCGATGGTCGTCGTATTGTTCCAGACGTTACGAGCCTCAGGAGCGGCTGTCAGTGCCTCCTGAAAATCTGCCGGGATGTCAGGCTCGGGTTCCTTCTTCACAGGGGTTAGCTCCAGCATAACGATATCCCCAACAACCGAGCCCGCGGCTTCGAGTAACTCTCTGCTTACCTGCAGCCAATGGCTCAACTGACCATCCGGCTCAAGGGTTGCCTGGAAAGGGTGCCCATTGATTGTGCCTTCAACGGTCGTCCTTCCTCGCCTCGGAAGCTGTTCACTCACGTCTCTTGGCAGTACTACGAACGCCCAGGATGCATCATTACCAGGCTTTGCCGGGCGAAGAAGCTTTGCTTCGAATCGGGATTTCACATCGATTGTTGTCATTGCCACTCCTCCAATTCATACGCCTGACTACGCTACCAGCCACTAGGCTGTCCAGCGGCTGCTTAGGACGTGTTCCAGGCCGCGACTGATGCGACACGCAGCATTTGCCTTGCGATCGTTCAGCCACGAACGTCGAAGATCCAAGACGATGAGGCCATGAGCGTTTTTACACACTCTGGGCCAAAAGCGGACACCGAGTGTCTACCGAAAACTGGGCAGCGGTGAGGCGTCGTTAGGCAATATTCATCAGGTGAGTCATTGTCATCCTCGGCGGCGCACTGGCACACCTCATCATCGTCAAAGGTTACCCAGTTGGTGCAGTCATCACCGATACCGGAGAGGTCCTCGCTCCATTCAACAGGCTCGAAGGGCAGGCCGCAGTCCAGGCAAATTGTCGAGATGTACATGGGAAGCTCCGCATTAGGTAGAGCCTCGAATAATGTCGTCACGACCAGCCCCCTAGAGCATGTCTCCTGAAATGACGCAATTGAAATAGCGGTCGGGCTCCACTGTGATGCGCCGATAATTCTTCAGGGCCAGGGACCACATATTGGCTTTCGCTGCGGGTTTTGACTCCAGCACGCGGAGAGCGCCGTCGGCCCAATTGTGTTCCAAGTAGACGTAATGCTCGGCCTTGAGATGCTGGGCCTGGTGCCGCATTACCAGCTCTGAGTTGCCGGCGTCGTCGGCCAGCACGATGCTCACCGAGCTGCCACAGTGGTTACAGGTCCAGTCTCGCTCGTTGACGTCCTTAGTACGATCGAGGTCCTCAATGTCGCAGTGGTGGCAGGAATAACGCTGGTCAAAGCCGGTGGAAATCGGCAGCGGTCCATGGACCATAGGAGCTCCTTTAAGTGGTGATAACGTATTTTATCGTTAGTTTTAAGAGATTGATCAATTCGATTCAGAATCAGGTTTTATTTTGGAATCTGAGTTGATTCATAAACTGAATCGATATATGGTGCTTCTACTTAACCAAAGGAGATTCACCAATGACAAGCATCCTCTCTCTGATCGAAAACTCCAAAAAAGCCAAAAAAGAGTCGATCGCTTCCACCGTCAGAATGCCCGAGTCGCTGCATACCTTCATCGAAACGCTGGCCAATGATTTAGAGCTGTCGAAGCAAGAGATCATGCTCAAATTGCTTGAACAGGGTGCCGAGGCTGCCCAAACGGCTTTAGACGAGGTAGAAAAGGCCGAGTTAGCTCAGTTAGCTCTGGCGGAGGAAGCCGAGCCACAACCAGCCGCCGGCTTCCACATTTTGAACACCAACAAGGCCCATACCGATGATGACCATGAATGGATGCTGGCTCATAAAGCGGCTGCGGCGTTCTACTCGCCCTGGAAGCTGAACATCAACCGTATCAAGAAGGATGAGGTGGTGTTTCTGTACGAGAACGGCAAAGGCATCGTGGCCTATGGTCGAGGCACCGGTGACGTTCAAATGCGCGAGCATGAGGGTGAAAAGGACGAGTGCCATTATCAGACACTGGAGGGGTTCACGATTCTTGAGCAACCTCTTTCCGCTGCCGCCATCAAGAAAGCGCTGGATCGTAATGTGGTGTTCCTGAAGACCATGTCGGGCATGCCGGACGGGCAAAAGGTGCTTGATCTGATTGAGTCGAAAAAAGCGAAATCTTGAAAAAAGTACCGTCCGCGACTAACCGCCTTTACGCTCACTGCTCCACAAATGGCCCGCTCTTGCGGGCCTTTTTGCGTCCGCCAGGCGACGTACCAGGGGTGCAAACCCCGTCCGGGAAGGGTGTTTTTTTGGGGCCAAAATGGGGTTTATCCAATGACGAGGTAAACGTTATGAAAATTGCGGTTCGTGAAGACGGAAAAACATATGAGGCGCGTGGCCGACTTCTGTGCGTCGTGCGTGATTGATCGGAGTGGCCGTTTTCAGTCGTTGATGGGTTTCCCCATAAGGGCACGAGCAGTTCGATATTCCGACTCGTAGACACTCATCATTGAAGCGATCAAATCTGTGGACCAGCCATCTTTCTGGAAGTCTCGAACCAGAATTGCCATCGTCTCGGCAAAGCGAAACCAGCATGCACCTTGCCAATAAGCGACTACCACGTCAGCAGGTAGCTCATGACGCGCTTTAACAGCCAGATCGAAGCATACGCGTACGAGGTTTTGCATGCTTTTGAAGGAGGGTCGACTTGGTTTGAGTTGAACCCAGTTTCTCAGCAACCTGATTTTGGAGCTTTCAGGCATGTCCTCAGCCTCTGCCCAGACCTTACCTAGGTAGGTCACAGGCTTTTGTTTCTTCCCAGACCAACCCGATGCTTTGGCAAGCTTCTCAAGCGCGTGTTCCATTGGATTCGACCAGCTCTGAGCTGATCCACACCATTTCGGGATCGCCCAGGCAGCGTGAACGCTGTTGTGAGAATTCTCGCTCACCTCCCAATCCCAGTTTGCTATTTGTGCCTCAGCTATGAGCCATGCAGCGAGTCTCAATAGAACTGAAAACGCATCAGCTGCCATCAGTTGACCCACTCGCTTATCCCTGTCTATCTCATCGTCGTTTTTGAATTCGCTCAGAAGGTCTGCCATCAGATGGCGGCTAGCCGGGCATCCGAGATGCTCAACCACCTCTGCCGAGGTGTACATGAGATAGCGGTCGTGATGCCTGGAAACGGATCGAATGCCAACACCACTGAGGTCAGAGATTTGGTAGAGCTTTTCCTGCCAGTACTCCAATACAACCGGAGTGGAGAACGCTGCATGCTCCAGAAAGCCAAGCCAGTGAACGACGGTTGAGACGCTGTAGCCATTACCTAATTGATACTTAGCGAATTGAAGTGCGCCCCTGGGTAACGGAGTCATATGGAGGCGCTTCTTCACTGATGACAATGAGAGGCTTGCAGGGTCCTCCGAGAGCATTTTTTGTGCGGTCTTGAAAGTCGGCAACCCCCTGCGAATCTCTCGGCTAGCTGACCAAACCTCTCGAAACTGAACGCCCAGTAGAGTAAGTGTTTTATCAAGTGGAAGAAGCAGGACCGCGTTGCAGCCGCGCGCATCTTCGCCAAACGAGTCGAAAAATTCCGTTATTTCATCCTGAGAACACAGAACACTATCCATGACTTTTAGTATGCGTCCATAAGTAGACGTTGCGATTATTTGAATAAGGGCTGAGGAGCGAGCGCTGAACACGATACCTACAATGTGTTTTTTCCATCGCATCGATCAGCTGACTTCCATAGCACTCGTAGATAAATGTGATCGGCTGAAGGCGCCGCTACGACACCTTCAGTTCGACTAATCAGATTTGGTTTTCCCAGTCATCAGGACGACCATCGTCGCCACGAGACTCCCAATAAGCGTCATGGTTGGGGTTCAGTTGATTCGAGTGGTTGTCTTGATCGCTTTTTTGGCTCATGTCCGTTTCCTTTAGGGGATGCAAGCAGTGAGTTGCGTGCGAGTTCAGTATCGGAAACAAAGCTTGGCCAAAATAGGGAATTGAAATGGAAATTTTCAGCCACTGCCTTAAAGGCATTAACTCTTGAAATGTCCCTAAGGCAAGGACGCCAACATTGCCTACTTCCGACTGACCGGGTGGACCAAACTCACCTAAGGTCCTCAGAGCCGCAAAGTGAAATCCTCTTTGCCTGCTCCTAGTCAGTCTTCTTTTGGTCGCTAACTTCCCTTCGTGAAGGGCAGCTATGGGCCGTTTTCCGCCTGTGACCAAGAGCCGAAATCGGCCCAGGCTGTGTGAAAACGCATGCGCCATTTCGAAGTGTGCGTTGCTACGTGAAATCTGCCAACGTTTGGTTAACCAGCAGACTGGAAATTTGCATAGGAACGCGCTTTTCGCTCCAGTCCTGACTGTCAAACCTGCTCCAAAACGTTTTCACACAGCCTGGACCCAAAGCGGTCGGTCGTAGCCGGCAGGCATTTACCCAGCGAACCCTTGAGGGGGTTATTTTCCATTGATTCGATCCCGCAGCCGATGCTGTCTGAAGGCCAAACCGAGTCAAATAAGCGAACGAAGCTGCTGATAACGGAGCATAGGGTAAATACGGCGTGAGGAATGTTGACAAAATCCCGTTGCTGTATGGGCCGCCTGTCAGTCGAATGCGGATGGACGCAGGCAACCGATAGCCATGGCGACCAGGCTGTCGAGCAAGGCCGGATGTTCCAGCTGTGCCGGTGTATCCTCCAACACCGACCGGATGACACTGCGCAGCCCCTGTCCTAGCAAATAAGCCGCCAAGGCAGGGTGCTCTGTGGTGATCTCATGCTCGTACAGATGCAGGAGCGGCAGCCAGGTCGCTTCGATGAATTCACCCGTCGTGCGGTAAGGGCCGCGCCACATTCCCAGGTGCAAGGCGCAGTGGTAACGCAAGTGAAAGGCGTTGTTCAATTTGAACAGGCGCGTTTCGACACGAATGATGTTGGCCAGAATATCGCGCAGTGCCGATCTCAATGGCACGCCAACCAGCCTTTCGCGCACCCTCAGTAGTTCCTCGGATTCCTCGTCGAGAACACGCTCGTACAGCAAGGCAACGATCGCGTCCTTGTTGGGGAAATATTGGTAGATCGAGCCGACGGCGACCCCTGATATTTCCGCGATGCGGGCGACGGTCAGCGCGTTCTCGCCTGCCTCATCAAGGATCCGCAGGCACGCCTGCTCCACCGCGTCGACTAGTGCACGAGAGCGTGATTGGGTCGGACGCTTGCGTAACGCGGGAAGCTGCGCCGGCGAGGACTTTGTGCTCATCGTGGTTTCATCTCCTGACTTGTTTATGGAAATCCGAGTGCTGCATTTATCGCCGTACTAACAATCTAATATTGTTCAACTAAATCAATCAGTTAACTACATATGTGGTCACTTGTTGAATGCGAATATCTCAGCCGTCGCGACGTGAGTATGATCGTTTTCGTCAACCAGACATCGTCCAGACGCGTAGTAATGCGCCCCATCAGATCGGATGTTTCAACCCTATCGGGAGATTGTCCATGCTTTCATCTTTCACCGTCCGGCCCCTTGGTCCAAACCTGGGTGCCGAGGTACTTGACTTGGATCCGACATCATTGATTTTGCCAGCAACGCTGGCGGCGCTTGAGGCGGCTCTTTTCAAACATGAAGCCATCGTGCTGCACGTCCCGGAACTAAGGCCCGAGCAACATTTGGCGATTGCACGGTATTTCGGTGAGCCAGAAGTACACACCTTCTATCCCAACCTGGGCGAGGGCCTTGAACAGATCACCGTGATCGACTCCAAGCTGGGCGATCGTGCTGATATGTGGCACCACGACGAGAGTTTTCTGCCCAGCCCACCGATTGTCACAATGACCCACGCCCGGATCCTGCCGCCGTGTGGCGGCGACACCTGCTGGATCAGCATGACCACGGCTTACGACGCGCTGTCCGAGCGCATGAAGCACTACCTCGAAGGCCTCAGTGCCTGGCACGACATGAACGGCCCCATGACGGCAGCGCTGCGCCAAAACGTCGTCACGCACGAGCGCTATGTCGAGGTCATAAAAGCGAACCGACGGCACCTGCATCCGCTGGTTATCCAGCACCCGGTGACAGGTCGCAAGGCGCTGTACCTGAGCCCGACCTACACCACCCATATCGACGGTCTGGCCACCTCCGAGGGCGATGCCATCCTTGCCTACCTGCATGCGCATTGCCAACACGTCCAATTCGGTTTCCGCCATCGCTGGCGAGTCGGCGACATGGTGCTCTGGGACAACCGTAGCGTTCTCCACAACGCCATCCTCGACTATCAACCGCACCAACGGCGTATGCAGCGCACCTCGGTTTTCGCCCGCGGGTCGTTCCACGGTTAATTCATTGATTGGTCAATCACCGCTTGTGACAGTGGCTCAAGAGGAAACAGCTATGTTGAAGGACTCGCTTAACCAGGATTTGCTGGCCCGCTTCGCTCCCATGCCAGGTCGATATGCGCTGCTGCCCGAGTTGACGCCCCACCAGACCGTGGCATTGCTGTGTCGGGTGTTGTATCGCGAGGGTTATAACGACCATATCGCCGGCCACATCACCGTTCGCCAGGACGACGGCACGTACCTGGCCAATCCGTGGGAACTCACCTGGGGGGAAGTGACCGCCTCGGATATCGTGCGCCTCGATCCGCAAGGCAGGGTGATCGAGGGGGAGTGGAACATCACGCCGGCCATCAACCTGCACATTGATGTACACACCGCCCGGCATGATGTCGGCGTGGTGATCCACAACCATCCGCAGTGGGGATCAGTGTGGTCGGCGGCCGGGCGTATTCCACCGATCTATGATCAGACGTCCGCCCTGGTTGACACCGACCCGGTGCTCTATGACGAGTATCAGGGCACCGTTGAAGACACCGAACGAGGCCGCGCCGTCGTGGACGCTCTCGGAACGCAAAAGTGGGCGTTGCTCGCCAACCACGGCGTCCTGGTGGTGGCCAACGGCATTCGCCAGGCACACCTGCGCGCGATCACACTGGAGTGGCGCAGCCGTCTGGCCTGGCATGTCGAAACGCTCGGCGGCGGCTCACCGCTGCCCGCCAGCGTCGCGCTCGCCACCGGAGGGCGCACCGATGCCAATGGGTTCCCATTCCTGTGGGAAGCCATGGCTCGCGAGGAAATCCGGCGCGATCCAGCCGTTCTTGAATAAACCTCCCACCGGTCACGGCGGCATGACAAACGTCCACGCCGCTGATACCTCGTACTTTGCCGAGACATGACAACGCGATGAAACCCACTTTGCTACTGCTTTCCCGCCTGCCCGATGATTTCATCATCCGCCTGGGCGAGCATTTCGACTGTCACTCATATTCGCTTCTTGACGAAAAGCGGTTCATGGAACTGGCCCCCACTGTGCGAGGCATTGTTGCGACTGCCGAATCCAGCGTACCCCGCGTATTGATCGCTCGACTGCAAGCGCTGGAAATCATTTCGGTGATGGGTGTCGGTTACGATGGAATAGATCTTGAAGCCGCGCGCGAACGCAACGTCCGGGTCACCCATACCCCTGGACTGTCCACCGAAGACATTGCAGATTTCGCCATCGCGCTGTTGCTGTGTACCGCACGTCAAGTGCTAACCGCCGACCGATTTGTGCGACGAGGTGAATGGACAGTCGGCCGCCATCCGATGACTGCGCGGGTGTTTGGCGGGCGAATGGGCATCGTCGGTTTGGGCCGTATTGGCAGAGCAGTGGCTTTACGAGCCCTGGCGTTCGGTATGAGCATTGCGTATACGGGGCGCACGCCAAAGGCTGATGTGCCCTATCGCTGGTGCAACGATGTACAAACATTGGCGGCGAGTGTCGATTATCTGGTGTTGTGCGCGAGCGGTGGCTCCGACACTCACGGCATGATCAACGCGGCCGTGCTGGCAGAGCTTGGCGACTGCGGTGTATTGATCAATATTGCGCGCGGCTCCATCGTCGACGAAGATGCCCTTGTCGAGGCCTTGCGCGACCGCAAGATTCTCGCGGCGGGGCTCGATGTGTTTTGCGATGAGCCGCACGTTTCTCGGGCATTGCTAGCTTTGCCGAACGTGGTGCTGACACCGCATATGGCCAGTTCTACTCATGCGACAGTTCATGCAATGCTGGATCTGACTTGCAACAACTTGACAACTCATTTCGCGGGGGAACCTGTATTAACTCCAGTGAGCTAGCGCTGCTACCGGCAGACCTTGCAATGAAGTTCGACCTTGTCGCTGCCGCTCTTACTGACTGCTTTTGGTCCAGGTTGTGTGAAAACGTTTTGGAGCAGGTTTGACAGTCAGGACTGGAGCGAAAAGCGCGTTCCTATGCAAATTTCCAGTCTGCTGGTTAACCAAACGTTGGCAGATTTCACGTAGCAACGCACACTTCGAAATGGCGCATGCTTTTCACGCAGCCTGGGCCGATTTCGGCTCTTGGTCACGGGCGGAAAACGGCCAGAAGCCGACTATCGCCACTGCTGGCTAAGTGACCGCTTCAGGCTGTATTTCAGACATTGTCGGCTTTGAACTGATATGCCTTGATCCTACGAAACAAGCGCTCCACCTCATTGCGCTCGCGATACGCTTGAACTGAACGCGAGTGATATGCATGCGGATGCTGGATTGTCAGCGTTCCCGCAGGTACTCATAATTTTCGTGAACAGGCCTAGAACAGTGCTGGCGTTTCAATTGGTTGGGTGCTCTGTTAGATAACTCATATCAAGCTATCAAAATAGAAGCATTTACTTTTGCTTAGGCAACCAGGGCACGCCATTGATGTGGCTGCCGCCATCGACAAACAGTGTATTACCTGTCACATAACGGCAATCTTCGCTGGCCAGAAACAATGCTGCACCGCCAATGTCGCGCTCGGGGTCGCCCATATAGCCCATGGGGTTCAGCCGCAGCATATCGGCTGCGTTGTCAGGCTGGGCGGTTGCGAACTTTTGATATGCCTCGGTGTTTGCCCCGGGGCAAATGGCATTGCAGCAAATACCATAGGCCGCCCACTCGCGCGCGGCGGAGCGTGTGAGAGTGCGCAGCGCCTCCTTGGCCATGTTGTAGTCCACCGAATAGGGGTGGGCGTTGACGCCGTTTAGCGAGCACATATTGATGACCCGGCCCCAGCTGCGCTCTTTCATACCGGGAAATGTCGCCTGCATGGCCCACAGTGCTGATTGCGTGCCAATGCGCCAGGCCCAGTCGGCGTCCAAATCGGTCAGCGTATCCACACTCGCAAAGCCGGATGGGCTATTTGGGCGGCGGCCCCAGGCATTGTTAACGAGAATGTCTACACGGCCAAAGTGTTGTTGGGCTGCGCCCACCATGTCTTGTACAGCAGCGCGTTCGCTCACGTCTGTGGTAGCAAAGCCTACCTTCACACCAAATTCAGATCGGATTTCTGCTGCAGCGGATTCACCTGCTGCAGCATTAATATCCGCCAGCCATAGCGAAGCGCCTTCGGCTGCGAAACGACGGGCCAGGCCTTTGCCAATGCCGGCTCCTGCGCCGGTAATCAGGGCCACACGGCCTTGCAGTCTTTTCATTTGATGTCTCCGCTTTGTGATGGGCGGCTTTGCGCCGGTACAAGTCACTGTGCGCGGGGGAGCACTGTGTGGAATCGTTAAATTGGACTAGGATCTGTTCACATTAACGTAGGTGCTCAAAGATCAAGGCGATATCACGAACCTGCCGAACCTCACGTCCAGCTCGTCATAACGGGTGACTGCTACCGCTGCGAAACAGACGATAGTCGACGAAACTCGAACGACAGCAATGGGTCGATTGCTGCCTGTTGCGACCGGCAGAAAACGGCCAGAAGCAGCCGTTCAAGTCATTCAGCCCTAAACCAAAGATAACCAGTGAGCAGCTTCAATACGTGCTCAGCCGCATAGGGTCATGAGCTCGATCAGCAACGAAGCTAAGCTGAAAACTGTCTATACCAAGCAAGATGTACCTGCCAAGTGGTTACGGGAACACCCGAACATTTATGACATACATGCGACCGTTAGGTATTGGAGGCAGCAGGAAGCACTCGTTTGAGGATGTCGGCCAACGTAACAACGCCCAGCAAGCGATCCGCGCTCACGACTAAAGCAAGCTGAATGCTCGATTTACGCATGCGCGCAAGTGCTTCATAGACGGGGGTTTTCGCATCAAGCACAAAAGCTTCGCGTGCAAGCTCATGCGCAAACCGAGTCTCTGGCTCAAGCAAGGTGTCGCGTACGTGAACCACCGAGGGTTGTATGCCCTCGGTTCCCAGCACGAGAATGCGCAGGTGCCCGGACTGAATGGCCGCAGTGCGGACATCCGCCACCGTCGCATCCCGCGTAACGTGAACCAGCGCCTCTCCCTCGATTAGCAGAGCTTCGACGGGTAGCGTGCCCAGGTCGATCAGGCCTGAAATCTGCTGCTGCATCTGCGGCTGTAGCGTGCCGACCTTCGCCGAATGCTCAACGAGCTGCCTTATGGTCTCAATATCCTGACCACCCACTGCGGCGCTTTCAACTGGCTCAACACCTGAGGCTTTTACGAGACGATTGGCGATTCGATTCACCCAGCGCAACAGCGGACGTAGCGGCCAGGTATAGATGCGCGAAACGATGCCAATTGCCAGAGCGGATCTTTCCGGGTGTGCAATGGCCCAGGACTTGGGCGCCATCTCACCGACAACCAGGTGCAAGAATGTCACCAGGAAAAGCGCGAAGCCGAAAGCTGCGCCACCAGCAGCCCACTCAGGCAAGCCCCACGCGATGAACACTGGGCCGAGCCATAAGTCGACCGCAGGTTTCGTCACCGCACCTAGGGCAAAAGTACACAGCGTGATGCCCAACTGAGCACCGGCAAGCATCAACGTCAAATCATTCATGCCGCGCAGCGCAGCACGAGCAGACGGACTGTTGACGGCCAGCTCTTCAAGGCGGTGCCGGCGAGCGCCGAGCAACGCGAACTCGATGACAACAAACAAGCCACTCAGAGCGATCAGCGCGACTGTTGCTATCGTGACTATCAGCGGATCATTCATTGCCCTTCCTCCGCCATAGAGACTTTGACCAGCCGTATGCGAACTTCAGTCGGAACATGTCGTTCAATACGCAGTACATCAACTTCGAGTCGATATCTCACCGGCTCGTCGGAGACCAGCTCGGCAGCATCGATAGGTAGATCAACGGTGACTGTGTCGCCTTCTCCAGGCAGTGCGCCAAGCTCAGCGATCAGCATACCTGCCACTGTTTCAACATCAACGCGCGGCAGGTCGTGACCAATAATGCGCCTGACCTCGTCGAGGTGAACGTCGCCCTCCATTGTCCAGGTGTTTTCCCCTTCAGACACGATGGCATCGCCGACTTCTGCGTCATGCTCATCGGTAATTTCACCGACGATTTCCATGGCGAGATCTTCAATCGTAAGCACTCCAGCGAAACCACCATACTCGTCGATAACACAAGCTAACTGATCGGTTGTTTGAACCAACTGATCAAGAGCATCTGGCAGCAGCATCAGCGTCGGCAGCACCTTGGCAGGTCTCATCAGCGACGCAACGGTCTCATTACTGTTTCCCGTGGAAAGACGTGCAAGCACGTCGGCGAGATGTACAACACCCACAGGGGAATCATCATCGTCAATCACCGGGTATCGGGTGTGAGCACGCGCCATTAGCCCTCGCAGCTCTTCGAGCGTCGTATCTGGCTCAACCCAGTCGACTTGTGATCTGGGCACCATAGCGTGCTCGACGTTGCGTTGCGGGAAGTCGAGGATGCGATCCATCATGAGTGAAAGCTCACGTGGTAGGTCGCCACTGTCACGCGAGTTCGCGATTATGTGCGGTAGATCGGTTGCCGAGGCGCTCACGTCGAGGTCATGAATCGGCTCAATACGCAGTAACTTCAGGAGAAGATTGGCAGATTTGTCGAAGAAACTGATTAGCCAGCCGAAGGCCGACATATAGAAGAGCGTGGAGCGGGCAAGCCCGAGCGACAAGGGCTCAGGGTTCGCAATGGCAAGGTTCTTCGGATAAAGCTCACCCACGATCATTTGGATAATCGTAGCAGCAACTAGGGCCATACCTGTACCGACGGCCACTCTGGCGTCGGGCGGAATACCGGTTCCTGCGAGCAGAAAGCCTAATGGCTCACCAACCAAGGGCTCAGCGACATAACCAACAAGTAAGCCTGTTACGGTAATGCCAAGCTGGGCACCCGACAGCATAAAGCTTGTGCGGTTCGTGACGGCTAATGCGCGCTTTGCCGACGTATCACCGGCAGCAGCCAATGCTGAGAGCCTGGTACGGTCAACCGCCATGTAGGCAAATTCTTGCGCAACGAAATAGCCGTTTACAGCGATGATCGCCAGGATGACCAGGATGCCAAGAATGAGGGTAGGGATAGTTTCGATCATTTGGTGGCACGACCAAATTCAGAATCTGGACAGCGGATGTGTGTTGCGGGGCTGGGGTCCACGAAGGATTCCATGCAGATAAGGAATCGAGAGCATACGGGCGTTTGCTCCGTGTCGTCTAGCTAGAGAGCCTTTTCCGTTTGTTAATGCCTACTCCAATCGACCTATGGCCTAGAAACTGGAAAAACGCAGCTGGCTGCCACCAGCACAATCGCATTCATATCACGCAAACATCGTCATGAAATTGAGCTGTGACCCTCTACGATGAAACCACCTATTTGAATGCCTTGAGGAAGCGCGGCGCTCCTGAAGAACCTCGATTAAGGTTGACTGACTTCCTCAGGACGTGAAGCTGCCGGTCGCGACAGGCAGAAATCGGCCAAAAGCAGCCAGTCGGATGCATCCAGGAAACTGAAATCACCCTGGCTTTATAGACAAATCTGAACTGCGGTCTTTTGTCAGATGCTGTCATCAACGACTGTTTGTGTTTGACCGGGACCGGGGATAACCGGTCCCGGTCGGCACGGTAGGACGGATCGCCAACCAGAGTGTGCAAGCACAGCACTGTGCAGATTGTCTTCGGCGAGGCCTTCTCTGGTCAGCGCACGTTGCTAGCGTGAGGTTTTGATTTCCAGCACTTCGGTGTAGGTGGCGTCGACCGTCTGACCGACCTTGAGGTTCTTCATGCGGGCCTGGAGCTCAGGGTCCTCGACCTTGACAACTTTCACTTTTCCTTCTGGAGGAAGCAAGGTCACTTCATGCTTTTTCAAGTCAATGTCGGTGATCTTCGACGTGACCTTGACCTGACGAAACGCCTCACCGCCCGGATTAGGGTAGTCCTTGTCGGCGCGGGTAATCGCTGATTTGGTGCTGACACCTCTATCGCTATTAACATCAGTGTCGAGCGTGTAGGCAACCGAGCGGATAACATATATATCGACCTTATCACCGACCTTCAGGTTGTGCAGGGCCTTGGCCTGGTCGGTGAGCTGGATGGGTACCTGGCTTTTGTCGGGACCTTCCACAGTGACCTGATAGTTGGCCGCATCGACAGCCAGTACGTGCGTAATGATATGTCTCTCCAGAGCAGTACTGCCCAGCGGCACATCGGCTGCATGGGCCGTAAAGCTGGCGGTGGATATGAGTGAGGCGAGGGCAACAGCGGGAGCAAAAGACCTAATCGGTTTCATAGACCTGCTTTCCATGTGATGGCCGAAGGAGCAACGCAGCGAGCGCGTTGCGCCCGCGAAAGCATAGTCGGCTGCGAGGGCATCTGCCGCCCGCGCGGTTGAGTTCACTGACCGCTAGCCACTTGGTAGCCGATCGGGGATCAAAAGGAGTTGGGTGTGTCCAAGGTTGTGAAAGTGCTGTCAGTCCTGTTTATGTGGTGTATCGAACTACTACAGGTAGCTGTTGGCCATAAGCGCTCCACAGCAGTCATACAGGGCGAGTGACCACCGGTGTGCTTTCTTCACGGTTATGCTGAAAAACGCCAACAGCACCTGAAGTATTTCAAATTGCCACTGAACAGTTGATTTAGCTGGGCACTCAGGTAGAGATGTGAGAGGCGAACAAGGCCGCCTCAGCGGCCTTTTCATCCAAAGCGCTCGCTCAGATCACTTTAACGGCCCGTCCAATGAACTGAATCGGTCCTGTGGGTTTCCCAGTCGGCGATCCATTGGGGTTTTCCAGAGTCAACTCAAAGAGTTGGTTGGGCTCCAGCGGCGGCAATCGATCCAAGGGGACAGAAAGCGTTTGCCCAGGTTTGACCAGTCCAAGGGATACCGGACCTTGCCAGCCATCCCCCTTGGTCCAGAACTCAAGTGCTTTGTCGGTTGGGACTTGAGCGACCCCCAACGGTATCAGCTGGATTTCTCTTGGGCTGCTGGCCTGAATGACCCAGCCGGGCGCCTGGTTCTGGGGAGCCACCAGAACGACCAGGTAGGTGGTCTGTTTCACCGGAGCTGTTTGTGTCAGCAGCATTGTTCCGAGCAACAACGCTGCGGCCAGACCTGTCCCCGCCAGCCCACGCCATAGCGGCAGAAGGTTCCACCATGAGATTGGCTGCGCGGTGGCCGTCACTCGTGAAGCTCGCCGGTCAATGCCGTTCAAGCTGCGCTCGATACGCCCCCAGAGTAATGCCGTAGGTGTTTGCGGTTCAGCCAGTTCGGTCAACGCAAGCAAACGTTGTTCCCATGCATCCACAACCGCTCGCAAATCGGCGTCATGAGCAAGACGCTTTTGTACTTCGCTACGACGCGCTGCCGACAACGTGCCTAACACATACTCACTCGCCAGCTCTTCAATGTTGTCGGGGCTGTCATCCTGTGGGCTTATGGTCATCCCATGCACTCCCGCAATGCCACCAGACTGCGTTTGATCCAGGCTTTGACGGTCCCCAGCGGTGCGCCCAGTTTCTGTGAAATTTCTGAGTGCGAATAGCCGTCGACATACGCATGAAGGATGCAGTTGCGACGCGCCGGCTCCAGTTGCTCGAGGCACACATAAATACGCCCTGAACGGGCTCGATAATCGAAGGCATCCACATTCTCCAGCGATGCCTCCATGGACGCTGAATCTTGCAGTGCTGTTTCCCGCTGTTCACTTACTTGTACCTCCCTGGCGCTATCACGCATGAAGTTGAGCGCCAGATGCCGCGTTACGCTGAAAATCCAGCCACGCGCAGAGCCTCTCGCTGGATCGAAACTGGCGGCACGGGTCCAAATCTTGATAAAGACATCGTGCACGATGTCTTCGGCCAGGGCGTTATCACGAGCGATGCGCTTGGCAACACCCAAAAGACGAGCACTTTCCTGCTCATACAATTCCCGCAGTGCCTGCTGCTCGCCTCGGGCGCAAGCACTCAGGCAGGCTTCATAGTCAAAACAGGGCTCAGGCAAGGACAAGGTTTTCAGCCATCAGCAGGTGGTAAATTCCCCAGCCATAGGGCTGGGGTTGCATCGAAGAAGAGTAGACGACTTGTGCGCCGACAACCTGGACTGGGTCGTTGGCTTAGTTGGCTGCCCAAAAAATATAGTCAGCCTGATATTTCACTACTTCCCGTTTGCCTCTGTTTGCGGCGGAGCATTCGGTCATGGGCGCTACGCCCCCTTTAATGGCCACCCGCTGGATGTAACTGACACCGTTCATCGCGCCTTTACCCTCAGCAGGGTTGGCCTTGACCAACTGATAGGGGAGGTCGCCGGTGCCTGAGGGGGCAACTGCCAGTTGTGTCCCTGTGATTTTAGAGCCGTCTTTGGCTTGCCAGGTAGCGGGCGGTCCGAAGTAAGTGCCGACCTGTGTGCCGTTGCGATCATTGAGTACCGCTTTGGGGCCGACGAAAGTCCACTCAGTCTGGCCAGCGGCGTTAGCCTTGTCGCGGCACTCATACGTGATTTCGCCCGTCCCCACGGTCTCCAGCGCGATCTTGTGACCGTCCGGGACCTTGATGGTGTCGGGCAGGTCTGTTTGCGCATAGGCAGCTGGCACATTGACCAACAAGCAGGTAGCTGCAAGCGCAGTACTAACAAAGCACAGGTATCGTTTAGCGTTCATGCAAATCTCTCCAGAAAGTGGTCAGTTCAGCAGCTATGGCTACTACCTGTACTACCCGCGGGAGGGTTAACTGGATGCACCTGATTGAAAAAATAACTGTGGAGAAAGGGTTGTAGCGTTACTGTTGATCGCTTGACTGTGTGAGTGACTGCTTTTGCCGACTGTTGCCGGCCGCGAAGGGCTTGATCCGACCCAAAGCTGACGGTGGAGACAGGTTGAATCCACAGCCAAAAGCAGTCATTCAGATGTGTCTACGAATTTGAGGGCTATTCAATCACTCATGCCCGGTTTCCCAGAGAAGTAACGACCCGTGGTGGATTCCTGGCAGGTAGCTACGGCTACCTTTTAGCGTTTTAAAGTTTCAGATCCCATGCTTTGAGTTTTTTTGCAGCGGTACCGAAAGGCCCCAACTGATAGACCGCTGCGCCAGCGGGCGAGAAAACAAATGACTGGAACGGCTCTGCATTCATCTTGTCGAGATAGTCGCGAGGTGCAACGCCTGTGCTCACATGGGGATTGAAATTCTCGCCAGACATCTTCGGGACGAATGTTGATACGTATTGGATGAGCGCCGCGTCACTGGCGGGATCGTCGTGTGTAGCAGTAAAAGCACCGATAGGGCCGGATTCAACCGTGAAAGGCTCCACCGCGGCAATGATGTCCGCTTGCAGCTTGATGATTTCTGGCGTCGGTCTTGCGCAAATTCCGGCGACCCCGAGCGCTCCAGCGGGAGCGTAGTAGTATTTGAACGCCTCCAGCTTCATGGCTTTGACGTTGGCGCCAACCAGAACCCTCTCCGCAGCGGCATAGACCTTGTCAAGGTCCTCAGTACGGACGAAGCGCTGAGTCAGCGTGATATGTGGACGGTGTTCGGCATCCAGGGCGAAACCTTTCGGGAACACTGCGAGCAGGCGGGCGTTATTGGCGTCGGAGTACTTGAGCATCTTGCTGTCCGGCTCAAGGAGGATGTCGATTGCTGTGACCTCGGACTGCGCGGCTGGGAAAACGGTTTTCCAATCACTCTTCATACTGACAACGGTCCACCCGCTCTTTTTCGCCTGTTCATCCAGTGCGGGTGGGAAAGCACCCAGTTTGACGTCTGGCAATCCACGAGCCGGACCATAGGCAAATTCGCGTTGTGCATCATCGTGCAGCACCAGCAGTTCGAATCGCAAACCACTGCCACCTTGTGTGTACTCCAACATTTCTTTGTCACCGCGAGAGTTACCAAAAGCGGCGATCGGGCGGCGGCCAATGTGTTGATTGATACCAACCGGCTTGTCGCTCTTGTCATCCATGAAGTTGAGTTCCGGTAGGCGCACGAGTACGGGCTTACCATCGCGCAGCTCAAATTTCGTTTTGACGCTGCTGCCAATGACCTGATCGGGCGGGATACCGTAAACCTGCTCGGCCCACGGCCGCATGAACTCGATGCCGCCACCGGAGACGATGAAGGTCCTGAAGCCATTCCCTCGCAAGTAGTCGAGCAGTTCGAGCATGGGTTGATAGGTCATTTCGGTAAAGCGCTTGCCGGTTTTCGGATTTTTCGCCGTCGCGATCCAGTCCTTGACGATCTGCTCGAACTCCATCGTGGTCATCCCCGTGTGGGTGGCCATGAATATCTCAAGCAGCGCGTGCTCGCCCCCCGCCAGAGCCGCTTTCAAGTCACCCTTGAGCAGCGATGCGAACGGTTCCTGAGTCTTCCACTCAGGATGTTGATTGCTAAGCGCCTTTACTTGATCAAGCGCAAAGTACAGCTGAACGGGAAGGGGCTGTTCGCTCCAGAGCGTGCCGTCATTATCGAACGTGGCAATGCGTTCCGGCACCGGCACAAAGTCCGGGGAGTCGGGCTTGGTGACTTTATCGACAAAAGTGACGATGGCCTGCTTGGCTTTGCCATCGTTCCAGGAGGGAAGCGGATCAGCGGACTGTACGCCGATCGCGGTAAACGCCAGTACACAAGCCAATAGGGCGGCCAGGACCGTTTGTATACGCATAGTCTTCATGGATGCGGCTCTCAATAATAGAAGCCGCACCCAGTGAAACGGGTGCGGCTTAGCGTGTCATTGCGTAGACATCATTATTGTTTTCCCGTCGACATATCTTCGATCTGTTTCTGCATCTTCGTCAGGTTGAACGAGCCTGGCGTCTGACTCGGTGGGTAGTCCTTCATGGTCATCAGGAACTTGCCGACCATTTCGGTGATCGGCACGATCGCGTAAACGTGATCGATCCACCAATCGTTGTAGGTGTTGGAGTTGTGCTGGGCTTTCTCGAACGGATCGCGACGCAGGTTGAAGATCAGCGGTGCACGCAGCTCGACGAACGGCTCACGCCAGAGGCTCATGGTTTGTGCGCGGTTTTCCATGAAGACAATCTTCCAGTCCTGGAAGCGAGCGGCGACGATTTCGCCGATGTCATTCACATAAATGAATTCCTTGCGTGCAGACTCTTTTGTCTTGCCAGTGAAGTAATCGAGCTGGTTGTAGCCATCGATGTAGTTCTTGTAGTGACGACCATTAAGGTCTGTGCCTTTGAGCAGCTTTTCCTTGATGTCCGCCACCCCGGCGACGGCTGCAAAAGTTGGTAGCCAGTCTTCGTGCGCAACGATGCCATTAAGCGTGGCGCCCGCCGGGAAATGGCCAGGCCAACGTACAAGCATCGGCACCCGATAGGCGCCTTCCCAGTTGGTGTTCTTTTCACTACGGAAGGGTGTGGTGCCTGCATCAGGCCAGCTGTTGTAGTGCGGACCGTTATCCGTTGAATACTGAACAATGGTGTTGTCGGCGAGTCCGAGGTCGTCGATGACCTTGAGCAGTTCGCCAACTTGCATGTCGTGCTCGACCATGCCGTCGCTGTATTCATCTTGGCCGGAAATACCGCGATGTTCTGCCTTCACATGGGTGCGAAAGTGCATGCGTGTGCCGTTCCACCACACGAAGAACGGCTTGCCGGCTTTGGCTTGAAGCGTAATGAACTCCTTGGCGGCGGCGACGGTTTCGTCATCGATTGTTTCCATGCGTTTCTTGGTGAGTGGGCCGGTATCCTGGATAGTCTGGCCACCTTTGCCATCAGCGAAGCTATGGATCACACCGCGCGGTCCGTATTTCTTCAGGAATGCAGGGTCTTTCGGATAATCCTGGTTCTCTGGTTCCTCTTGTGCGTTCAAATGGTAGAGGTTGCCGAAGAACTCATCGAAGCCATGCATGGTGGGCAAATGCTCGTCCAGGTCACCCTGATGGTTCTTGCCGAATTGGCCAGTGGCGTAGCCCTGGCTCTTGAGGACCGTGGCCATGGTGATGTCGGTCTTCTGCCAGCCTTCCTTAGCACCAGGTAGGCCAACCTTGGTCATTCCGTTGCGGATGGGGACGGAGCCACCGATGAAGGCCGCACGTCCGGCGGTGCAGC
Source organism: Pseudomonas sp. VI4.1 (assembly GCF_002029345.1). Classification (NCBI taxonomy): domain Bacteria; kingdom Pseudomonadati; phylum Pseudomonadota; class Gammaproteobacteria; order Pseudomonadales; family Pseudomonadaceae; genus Pseudomonas; species Pseudomonas sp. VI4.1. The sequence goes on along the minus strand of NZ_MULM01000157.1, from coordinate 21,625 downwards.
TTTGCTGGGCATAGTAGTCGGTGAAGCCCAAGCCTTCTTTGGCGATACGGTCGATGTTAGGCGTCTGGTAACCCATCATCCCGCGGTTGTTATAGCTGATATTTTCTATGCCAATGTCATCCCCCCAAATGACGAGGATGTTGGGTTGACTGGATTGCGCAAAGGCTGTGATCGACGAAAAAAAAATACTGGAGGCGGCGAGCAGCATTACGGTTCGTTTCATGGCGATTTCTCCAGAAGAGCAATTGCACTGAGTACGCTGATTTTTCGTAAATTGTTGCTGCGTAGAATGTGCGTAGTACCGTTGAGTCAACTTTATTTTTCGACATCGCCGGGTTGCCAGTACACATGGATTGCTGCTCAGCCAAGCCATGTAACAGTAGTAGGTAAAAGCAACATCTGTGGTTGCCGATCCTTCCCTCTATTGGCTAGAGGGCCAGGGCTTTTCCTGCTGGATCCGGGCAACGTTTTTCAATCTCGCTTGAGTTTTCACGCTGCCGTTACAGACCGAACTGATTTAAATCAACTAACCGGCTTATATGCGATTAAGAGGCTTCGTGCTTCGCGCTGTATGGGCGCTCTGAATGATCACAGCCGATAGCTGCCCTTGGTGAGAGGTAGAAAACGACCCATTGCAACCCTTCGAGTACTCAGTACCCGCTAATGAGGCCTACAAGCCAAAACCAATCCGTTGTGCCAATATTGAATTTGGACGCAGGTTTTTAAACAAAGGAATAAAAATGGCTGAAATCAGCAAGGTGCCTGCCGGGTTGGCAGAGGAGCTCAAAGTGTTGAGCCAACAGGGGCTCGACTTACTGAGCCTTACTCAGGATCATGCTTCGGTTGATGTGGTTGCGGCGATTACGGAGCGGGTGCGTGATTGCAAAGCGAATGGCACAACGCTGCCCGAGGGCGAAATATTTGCGCTTGGCGCGTTGCTAGGCAGCCAGTACGTAGCAGGTCAAGGCTGGCACTGGGGCGATGTGGTCTGGGATTTTGATGAGACCACTGCCGCTGTCGGAGTGTTGAACCACGACAATTCATTGTTCATCAACCCTATTGGCTGGGTGGCGCAAGTGATGGAGTCTGAGGGCGGCGTTGGCTTCATGCTCAACTACAACATGGTCAGCGCGCACCAGGTTCCGGTATGCGAACCTGATAGCGCCACCGGCCTTTACTGACTGCTTGCTCTGGAGAGCGTGCCGACCCGGTCGTAGTACGCCGAGGGCTTCATCCGGTCAGCCTCGTCGAATTCCATGTAGGCCTTGGGCACCGACGATTGATTGGGGATGGTGACCATGCGCATCCAACGACCCAACACCCGCTCTGCGCCAAAGTGTTGCAAAAGGCGCGCGGCTTCTTCCACCAGCAGGCGGCTGAACGAACGCTCTCGGGTCGAGCCGTAGAGCAGCAGGATGCGCGGCTTGTGTTCACTGGGGCGGGATGCGATCTGCGGCTGAGCATGCTGCGCGGCAGCACTTGCCCCTTGGGAAAGCTCCCGGCGCTCACCGCTTCAAATCCTGGCGGCGCCAGGTGATTGAACGCGGCTTCTGAAAGAATGCTGCGGCAGCTATTGGCCGTGCACATGAACAGGATTCGCATGGAGGACTCCTTTGTGGGTCGGCAGCAAGCAGCGTCGCGAACGGGACGTCCGTCCGCGCCAACGTTGTCGGGGCGCACAGTACTAAAGGAGGAACCAATGAACGCTAAAGGAGCCTTCCAGTCTGGCGCCATGGGGTTAGGCTCGATCCCATGGTCAAAAGATACCGGCTGCGAAGGCCCATTCACCTCTGCATCTTAACCACGGTCTGCCTGAACACTTGATGCAGCACTGCCCCCGCTGAACATCGTCAATGATGACAATCAAACGAGCCTCCCAGCCTGCGATATGAGCAGAAGACCTCACCGGATTTCCGGGTTTCCAGAATAAAAGAGGATTTATCATGAGCAGCACCTTCTTCATTCCATCCGTGAACATGATGGGCATTGGCAGCCTCGACGAAGCAATGCTCGCCATCCGCAAATATGGTTTCCGTAAAGCCCTGATCGTTACTGATGCTGGCCTGGCCAAAGCCGGCGTGGCCGCCAAGGTCGCCAGCCTGCTGGCCCAGCAGGACATCAACTCCACCCTGTTCGATGGCGCCAAACCGAATCCGACGGTCAGCAATGTCGAGAAGGGTCTTGAACTGCTGGGTCGCAGCGACTGTGATTTCATTATTTCCCTGGGCGGCGGTTCACCCCATGACTGTGCCAAGGGCATTGCCCTGTGCGCCGCCAACGGCGGGCACATCAGTGATTACGAAGGCGTGGATCAATCCGCCAAGCCACAGATGCCGTTGATCGCGATCAATACCACCGCCGGCACGGCGAGTGAAATGACCCGTTTCTGCATCATTACCGACGAAGTGCGGCACGTGAAAATGGCCATCGTCGACCGTAACGTCACCCCATTGTTGTCGGTCAACGATCCTTCGCTGATGGCAGGCATGCCCAAGGGCCTGACCGCGGCCACCGGTATGGACGCGCTGACCCACGCGATCGAAGCCTACGTGTCGACGGCGGCAACGCCGATCACCGATGCCTGTGCACTCAAGGCGGTGGAGTTGATCTCGGCCAACCTGCGCACTGCCGTTGCCCAGGGTGACGACATGAGCGCCAGGGAAAACATGGCCTACGCGCAGTTTCTGGCCGGCATGGCCTTCAACAATGCTTCGCTGGGCTACGTCCACGCCATGGCGCACCAACTGGGCGGGTTCTACGACCTGCCTCACGGCGTGTGTAATGCGATCCTGCTGCCCCATGTCGCCAGCTTCAACGCCAGCGTATGCCCGGCCCGGTTCAAAGACATCGCCAACGCAATGGGGGTCGACACCCAGCATCTGGATGCGGAAACAGGCGCCGCCGCGGCCATCGCCGCCATCCGTAAACTGTCGTTGGATGTCGGTATCCCGAGCGGCCTCGCCGAACTGGGCGCCAAGGCCGACGATATCCCGATCCTGGCCACCAATGCGATGAAGGATGCCTGCGGCTTTACCAATCCGCGTCCCGCCAATCAGGACCAGATCGAGCAGATTTTCCAGGCCGCGATGTAACCGCGGTGCAGTGACGCCCGCCAGACAAAAAAGCCCCGCCTTCGATTGAAGTGCGGGGCTTTTTTTGATGCTTCACGCAATCCCGGGAAACACTGATAACGCAATACCTGTAGGAGCCAGCTTGCTGGCGATGGACTCAAGTGCGCCGCGTTTAACCAGATCGCACGCGTTATCGTTAACGAGCATCGCCAGCAAGCCGGCTCCTGCAAGGGACCGTGCCCAAGCTGGAAAATGCAGTGGCCTACAAACCAGTGAACGCCCCCCCCAAAAAGGCTCTTCACGTCGCTCAGCTCTCGGCGGAACCGATTGAGTCAGGACTGGATTCTTCAGCAGCCAGTTTCAATCGGTCAGCTTTACTGATGTATTTATCCTTGCTTGGCGGTGCCAATTTGGCACTGGCCTTTTTGGCGTGAGCCTTTAATAGCTGCTTTATTTTTTTACGACGGTTCATGTTTTTCTGCTCAGCTTGTAAATTTTTCAATGATACCAGCTTGAAATAGTCAGCCAGATCCATAGTTCGATTGAGCCGCGCAGGTCACTGACAACGAACAGGTATGCCCGGCCCAGGCCACAAACATGGCGAGAGCAAGCGCGATTGTCACCGCGGCTGTCAGTGTTCTGCCGAGCATGACGTTCCGGTTTCAAATCGTTTGGCAGGGCTTTGATGAGTTTGACCATATCCCCCCTGGGGGGATAGGATGCAAGCGTAATTCATCGAAGCCTGAGGCTCGAGTCATGAGTGAGCACGAACATAACCATCCCCATACCCACCAAAGTCATGAGGCGATCATCAAGCGTCTCAAACGAGCGGACGGCCATCTACGCGGCATCATCACCATGATCGAAGAAGGCCGTCAGTGCGTGGACATCGCCCAGCAGCTGCATGCGGTTGAAAAAGCGGTGTGCCAAGCCAAGCGCACGCTCATTCAGGATCACATCGATCACTGCCTGGAAGACACCGTCTCGGCCTTGAATAATGGCGAGCGCGCACCACTGGAAGCCTTCAAGCAAATCACCAAGTACCTCTAGGTCTGCCATGCCCGACTTTGCTGATTTACTACAACAAGGCGGGGCTCACGCCTGGCTGTATTTCCCGAGTGCGATCGTGCTCGGTGCCTTGCATGGCCTGGAACCTGGCCATTCAAAAACCATGATGGCAGCCTTTATCGTGGCCATCCGTGGCTCGGTCAAACAGGCCGTATTGTTGGGGCTGGCCGCGACACTGTCGCACACCGCCGTGGTGTGGTTGGTCGCCATCGGCGGTATGTACCTGGGCAAAGGTCTGGACGCTCGAACGACTGAACCGTACTTCCAGCTGGCGTCCTCTGCATTGATCATCGTGATTGCGCTCTGGATGCTGTGGCGCACCTGGCGTGGCGAGCAGATGTTCAAGTTCGAGCAACGTGATGAACACCACCAACACCACCAACACGGCGAGCATGACCACGGTCACCCTGATGAAACCCATCGAATCGATACCGGCCATGGCCGTGTCGAATTGTCGATTTTCAAAGAAGGCGTGCCAGCGCATTGGCGCCTGAAGACATTGACCGGACACGCCCGGGTCGCCGCAGACGTTCACTTGATGACGACTTGTGCTGACGGCTATCAGGATGCGCACGAACGTGCACATGCCAACGATATCCGTAAACGCTTCACCAACCGTGAGGTCACCACGGGCCAGATCGTCATGTTCGGTCTGACGGGCGGACTGATTCCGTGCCCTGCGGCCATAACCGTGTTGCTGCTGTGTCTTCAGGTCAAAGAGGTTGCGCTGGGAGGCATGCTGGTTCTGTGCTTCAGCATCGGCTTGGCGATCACGTTGGTGACGGTAGGAGCTGCTGCGGCCATTGGCGCTGAACAAGCGTCCAATCGCTGGCCATGGCTGGGCACCGTTGCTCGACGCGCGCCCTATCTGTCCAGCGTGTTGATCATCGGCGTTGGTCTCTACGTGGGTTTCCATGGCTGGATCGGCCTGGCCGCATGACGCGGAGTCGAGTGCCGGACAGAGGCTGATCGCGATGTCGTAAGGTACAGCCTGTTTCCCTGCTGCTTGTTTAGCGCAACAGATGCACTGCCAAGCCGACGAGTGCGCAGGCCAGCAGCACCTGGATAACGCCCCGCTTGAAGCAGGCAGCAACATGCAGTAGTTGAGGGCATGCAGAAATCTGCGCTCGGGTATCCAGCGCCGCCGCTCTAACAATTCCTGGTGCATGATCGAGATCTGTCCCGCAGGCCCTAGCCACGGGTGTAGTCGGCATGAAGCTCGCGGCCGGACTGGGAGTGGGTGTCCAGATTTTCGAAGGTGTCATCGTACATCAGGCGCACGTCGGCGGTGAAACGGTGGGGGGCCATGTACAACGGACATTCAACAGCAGGCCGGTGGCGAGGAGCGAAGGGCCTGGAATGCGCGTCAAACTCCTCGCCGTTTTAAATTTGTTGAAGCCCGTCGGCTTTACCAAATGGCCAATGTGTAACTCAGGATCAGCCGTGTTTCATCCAGGTCATTGCCGAAGTTCGATCGGACCGTGGCATTTCGGACCTTGACCCCAAGATTCTTCAGCGAACCGCTTTGGACCACGTAACCGACATCGGTGTTGCGCTCCCACTCCTTCCCCGAATTGCTGCCCGCTACCTGCGCGTTGTCGCCGTTGACGTAACGGGTCATGAAGGTCAGCCCGGGAATACCCAGCGCGGCGAAGTTGTAGTCATAACGCACCTGCCATGAGTGCTCCTCAGCGTTGGCAAAGTCGTTGATCTGCACGAAGTTCACCAGGTACGGGTCGCTATTGGCGATGTACGGGAACGGGTCATCACCGCTCATTCGCTGATAGGCGGCGGTGAATACGCTGGCGCCCAGGGTGTAGGCCACTTGGCCGTTCGCTGCCCGGTTATCGAGAGGGCGGAAATTACCGTCATCGGTACTTTTCGAATAGCGCAGGTCGAACTTCAATGACTGTTGCGCGGCGAGGGGGATTTCATAGACTACTCCGCCAAAGTACTGGCGATAGATGTTTTCCAGATTGCCGTAAAACAGGCTTGTGCTGAGAGATTTATTAAAACTGTAGGTGCCACCGGCAAAACGGAAGTCATCACTGACACCGCCGATGCGGTTACCGGTGAAGTCCTGATAGTTTGAAGAACTGTTGAACTTGATTTGCTGCAGTTTGCCCCCTTGCAGGGCCAATTTGTCGATATCTTTTGAGGTCAGCAGTGCACCTTCGAAGGTGGAAGGCAGCAGGCGCGTGTCATTGCTCGACACCACGGGCGAACGGAAAGCCAGGGAGCCGACCTTCAGTTCGGTGGCAGAGACCTTCGCCTTGGCCGTCAGGCCCAGCTTGGCGTACTCGCTTTGCGAACCGCGGCCGTTCTTCGAGCTGAGGTCAGCCGGCAACAGGCCAGTGCCACCGGACCCGTCACCGCCGTCAAGCTTGAGGCCGAGCATGCCGATGGCGTCGAGGCCGACGCCAACAGTGCCCGGGGTATAACCCGACTCGAAGCGCAATATCGCACCCTGCGCCCACTCTGCCGCAGCGTCACGTTGAGCCGTGGGCGGGCCGTTACGAAAGTCACGATTGAAGTAGAAGTTGCGCAGTTCCACACTTGCCTTGCTGTCGGCAATAAAGTCGGCAGAGGCTATTGATGGAAAAACCAGCGCGCAGGTTCCCGCAATAGCAAAAGCCTTGTTGATTGACATGCTCTTTATGCTCCAGATAAACGGCAGATTTAATGATCAGGTTTTATTGTTTTTTTTTTCATGGAAAATCATATCTACAATTTTCTGCGGGCAGCACGCGGCAACCGGGTTGTTAACCGGTTGCGCGTAATGCCTGCAAAAAGAAAAGCGTTTAAATCAATTGAGGGTCTTGATCCGGCCAATCACGGCGCCGGCTTCAAAATAGTCGCCTGCCTGTTTGGCGATCTGCACCTGACCTTCACAAGGTGCAAGGACCGAAGTTTCCATTTTCATGGCTTCTACCACCGCGATCACTTGCCCGGCACTCACCGACTCGCCGTCTCCGACGACCCAGGTATGCAGATTCCCCGCCACGGGCGTCAGTACCGCCTGCGGATCAGTGACCTCGGAGGGGGCCGTGGTGTCGCTGGCGGTGCCCGCTGCATTCAGGCTGACGCCGCGCAGCAGCGCAGCCGGCAGGCCCAGTTCGTGGCGTTTGCCGTCGATCTCGACGAACGTGCGCAGGATGCCAGGGTCGGCCGATACGGCAGCACGTGGGGCGAGCGTGATCTGTTCGGCGAAATCGGTCTCGATCCAGCGCGTGTGCACGGCGAATTTATCGGCACCGGTGAAGTCGTCATGGTCCATCACGGCCCGGTGGAACGGCAGGACCGAGGCGATGCCTTCAATGTTGAATTCAGCCAGGGCGCGACGGGCGCGGACGATAGCCTGTTCGCGGGTGGCGCCGGTGACGATCAGTTTGGCCATCATCGAATCGAAGGTGCTGGGCACTCGCGAGCCGCTGATCACGCCGCTGTCCAGACGCACACCCGGGCCAGACGGTGGCAGGAAATCGGTGATCTGACCAGGGGTGGGCAGGAAGCCCTTGCCCGGGTCTTCCGCGTTGATGCGAAACTCGAAGCTGTGGCCACGCGGGGTCGGCGTCTCACTGAAGGACAACGGGAAACCGTCGGCGATCCGCAGTTGTTCGATCACCAGATCGACCCCAGTGGTCTCTTCGGTCACCGGGTGCTCGACCTGCAAGCGGGTATTGACCTCGAGGAACGACAGGGTGCCATCCTGGCTGAGCAGGAACTCCACAGTGCCGGCACCGACGTAACCGGCCTTGGCGCAAATATTCTGAGCGGACTGATGAATACGCTGGCGCTGTTCGTCGCTGATAAAGGGCGCAGGCGCTTCCTCCACCAGCTTCTGGTTGCGCCGCTGCAAGGAGCAGTCACGCGTGCCGACGACGACGACCTTGCCGTGTTTGTCGGCGAGGATTTGCGCTTCGATGTGCCGGGGACGGTCGAGGAACTGTTCGACGTAGCATTCGCCACGACCGAAGGCCGCTTGCGCTTCGCGTACGGCGGAGGCGAACAGTTCAGCCACTTCATCCATGCGCCAGGCGACTTTCATCCCGCGTCCGCCGCCGCCAAAGGCCGCCTTGATGGCAATGGGCAGGCCGTGCTGTTCGGCAAAGGCCAGTACTTCGGCAGCGCTTTCGACCGGGCCGGGCGTACCGGCCACCAGCGGCGCACCGACCAGGTGGGCAATTTTTCGCGCCTCGACCTTGTCGCCGAGCACGTCGATGGTCTCCGGGTTGGGACCGACCCAGATCAGCCCGGCCTCGATCACCGCCCGGGCGAAGTCGGCCCTTTCAGCCAGAAAACCATAGCCGGGGTGCACGGCATCGGCGCCGCTGCGTTTGGCGACGGCGATAAGTTTGCCGATATCCAGGTAGGTCTCGGCCGGGGTCTGGCCATTGAGTGAGTAGGCTTCGTCGGCTTGGCGCACGTGCAGGGCGTCGATGTCCGCGTCGGCATAGACCGCGACAGACTGCACGCCATAGTCGCGGCAGGCGCGGGCGATGCGGACGGCAATTTCACCACGGTTGGCAATCAGTAATTTTTTCATGGGAATTTTTTCACGTCGGCAGTTGAAGAGGAGGCTTGCGTAAGGGGTTGAATCTCTTGGAAGCCGTCCAAAGGGTTGAAGCGAATCTGCGCATTGACCGGTATCTGGCCAGCCAGGTCGAGGTGGTAGCTGGCGACTGCGCCGATCACCGGATAACCACCGGTCAACGGGTGATCGGCGAGAAACAGCACCGGTTGGCCGCTGGCCGGAACCTGGATGGCGCCGACGGAAGTGCCTTCGCTGGGCAACTCCTGGTGGTTGCTGCGCTCCAGCGGTGTTTCACCGGCCAGACGAATACCGACGCGGTTGGACTGTGAGGTGACGCGCCAGAGCTGGCTGCTCAGACGCGCGATGGCGTCTTCGGTAAACCAGTCCGTGCGCGGCCCCATGACCACGTCGAGGGTCACGATGTTGGCGGTAGTGGGCAGATCAAAGGCGGGTGCTTCGTTCAGCGATACGCTGGTGCCTGTCGTAAGCGTGGTAAAACCCAGCTGGTCACCGGCCGCGAGAGCAGGGGGGCCGACCTGGGCGAGGGTATCTGTCGACAGACTGCCGAGCACCGGAGCGACCTCAAAGCCGCCGCGAATCGACAAGTAGCTGCGCAACCCTGCCAACGGTGAACCCAGGCTGACCTTGTCACCGGGCTCCAGCTCGATGGGCTGGTAGTTTTCGGCAGACCATTGCAGGCCACTGGCGTTGGTGATGGTGACCGGGGTTTGCGCGCCGGTGACTGCTATTACCGCACGGCCATGACAGATGAAGCTCAGGCCACCGAGTACCGCTTCCACACAGGCCATGTCCGAGGGATTGCCGACCGCGCGGTTGGCGCCCGCAGGGCGCCGAGGTCCAGCGCGCCGGAACGGGATACGCCTTGGCCGGTCTGGCCGGGACGGCCCATGTCCTGCAAGACGCAGTGCAAGCCGGGGGAGATGATTTGCAGATAGGCACCGCTGGGCGCGGCGGCACTTGCCGGCACCGTGGGGGCGGGCAGGCCGCCCGCCGGGAGCGGGCCGGCATCGGTAAAACGCACTTTATAGCCGGGACGCAGCAGGGCCGATTCAGCGCGGTTCAGGTCCCACATCTGCAACGGCGTGACGCCGATGATCTACCACCCACCAGGGCTGGCTTGCGGATAAACACCGCTGAATTCCCCCGCCAGGGCCACCGCACCTGCGGGGATGCGGGTGCGCGGAGTTTGGCGGCGAGGCACCTGGAAACCCGCTCCGCCGGTCAGGTAGGCGAAGCCCGGAGCGAATCCGCAGAAGGCCACGCTGTAGTCATGGGCGGTGTGGCGCTGGACCACCTCGGCGCGGCTGATTCCCAGCAGCGTGGCGACCTCGTCGAGGTCTTCACCATTGTAGTGGACGGGAATTTCCACCCGCGCCTGCTCGATCGCGCGGCGCTGGCTCAGGTCCTGGCCAGCGATACGATTGACGAGCGCCTGCCGCGCAATGGCGCTGGGGCGGAATTGGATCAGCAGGGTTCGTGCGGCAGGAATGATTTCTTCCACGCCCGCAATAGGCTCTGCCGTCAGGGCGTCGAACAATGCCAGGGTCTCGTCCAGGTCGTTCAATTCGACGAGCAGGGCGTCCAGGTTGACCGGTAGAAAACGCACAGCAGACTCCTAGACGTGGTACGTGCTGTCAGGCACATCGGTGATGAACATATGGCCGGGCGAATGGGTGATTGCGAAGGGCACGCCCGAGGCCATGACCGCCGCCTGAGGCGTTACTCCGCACGCCCAGAACACCGGGATCTCTCCCGGCTCGATGCGTACGGCGTCGCCGAAGTCGGGCCGAGCCAGGTCCTGGATGCCAAGCAACGCAGGTTCGCCGATGTGCACCGGGGCGCCATGGACCGAGGGGTAGCGCCCGGAGATACCGCTGGCCTCGGCCACGCGATCGGCGGGGATCGGTCGCATGGACACCACCATGTCACCTTTCAGGCGTCCGGCCGGACGGCAGGCACGGTTGGTCAGGTACATCGGTACGTTGCAGCCATCGGCGATATGCCGCACTTCAATGCCGGCCTCTTGCAAGGCCGTTTCAAAGGTAAAACTGCAGCCGATCAGAAAGGTCACCATGTCGTCGTGTTCGGCCCAGGCTTTGGTGGCGTCGCTGACTTCCTCCACCAGCTTCCCGTCACGCCAGATGCGGTACAGGGGCAGATCAGTGCGCAGATCGGCGCCTTCAGCCAGCAGGGTGCTTGGGCTTCCGGCATCGGTGACGTCAAGGATCGGACACGCTTTCGGGTTGCGTTGGGCATACAGCAGGAAGTCATAGGCCCAGTCACGCGGCAAGGCAATCAGGTTCGCTTGGGTCATGCCCGGTGCGATACCGGCGGTGGGAGTGACCAGACCGCCACGGTAGGCGGCGCGTGCCTCACGGCCAGCGGCGATGGCCCGCTGACGAGCGCGATCAAGGGCGTTCATCGACGACCTCCGGCAAAGGGCTGCAAGGACATGTTGGCCTGTTCCAGCACGCGGCGCAGCTCGCGGGCCATTTCCACCGCTGCCGGGCTGTCGCCATGCACACAGATCGAGTCGGCCTGGATTCTGGTCAGGCTGCCATCGATCGCTTCGATGGTGCCGTCTTCAACGAGGCGCAGCATACGTTGGGCGACGAGCTTGGGATCGTGCAGTACGGCGCCGGGTTCGCGGCGCGAGACTAGGGTGCCCTGCGGCGTATAGGCACGGTCAGCGAACGCTTCGGCGATACACTGCAAACCCTCGTTACGGGCCAGTTCAATCAGGCTTGAGCCGGCCAAGGCCACCAAGATGAGGTTGGCGTCGATCGCGCGGATGGCTGCGATCACGGCCAGCGCCTGACGGCGATCGTGAGCAATGGTGTTGTACAAGGCGCCATGGGGCTTCACATAGCGCACGCAGGTGCCGGCGGCCTTGGCCAGGCCCTGCAGCGCGCCGATCTGGTAGATCACATCGGCCGTCAGCTCATCGCTGGCCACGTCCATGTTGCGTCGGCCAAAGCCCACCTTGTCCGGGTAAGCGACATGGGCACCAATGGTGACGTTTTTGGCCGCCGCCGCTTTCAGTGTCCGCAGGATACCGGCCGGGTCGCCCGCGTGAAAACCGCAGGCGACATTGGCGCTGGTCACGACATCCAGCATCGCGGCATCGTCGCCCATGCTCCAGGCGCCAAAGCTTTCGCCCAAATCGCTATTGATATCTATCGTTGGCATTGAGGTGACTCCTTGTTCGTAATCGGGCTTAGGCGACGTTGAGGAAGGCAAAGATCGGCCCGACGGAATTGATTGCCATGTACCAGGTCAGCAGGCAGGTCAGGGCGCCCAGCACCAGCAACCAGCGCGGGTAATGGTAACCGTCCATGAGGTCGGACCGGCGCCAGCCGACGTAGATGAAGATGCTCAGGCCGATTGGCAGGATCAGGCCGTTGAAACCGCCCGCGAACAGCAGCAGTGCGGCAGGCGCAGTCCCCATCACGACAAAGATCAGCAGCGACAGGGCGATGAACACGGTGGTGGCGCGGTTGCGACCCTGCTCGGTGATGTTCGGCTTGAACACGGTGATAAAGGAAATCGAGGTGTAAGCGGCGCCGATCACGCTGGTGATACTGGCGGCCCAGAGGATGAGACCGAAGACGCGCAGGCCGATCTGCCCGGCCGCTGCCTGGAAGGCTTGTGCGGCCGGATTGGCGCCCTGGCCCGAGGTGTCGATGATTACGCCGCTGGCAACAACGCCGAGGATGGCGAGGAACAGGATGTAGCGCATGAGACCGGTGACCAGGATGCCGCTCAGGGCCGCCTTGGTCACTGCCTCGAGGTTTTCGACCCCGGTAGTACCGCGGTCAGCAGTTTGTGAGCCCCCGCATAGGTGATGTAACCGCCGACCGTGCCGCCGACAATGGTGGTAATGGTGGCGAAGTTGATCTGGTCCGGAAGAACGGTCTGGTAAAGGGCTTCACCCAGTGGCGGGTTAGAGGCAAAGGCCACGAACAGCGTCATGCCGATCATCACCAGGCCCAGCACGACGATCAGCCGGTCGACGGCCAATCCGGCGCGGTGCGAGAGGAAGATGCCGATGGCCAGCAGGGCGCTCAGACTGCCGCCCCATTTGGCATCAAGCCCCATCAGCGCGTTCAGGCCCAGCCCGGCACCGGCGATGTTGCCGACGTTGAACACCAGCCCGCCGAAGATCACCAGCACCGCTAGCACGTAACCACTGCCTGGAATCGCTTTGTTGGCCAGATCCGAGGCACGCATTCGGGTCAGGGAGACGATACGCCAGACGTTAAGTTGAACCACGAAGTCGATCAGAATCGACGCCAGGATACCGAACGCAAATGCCGCACCCATCTTGGCCGTGAACGTGGCGGTCTGGGTGATGAAGCCAGGGCCGATGGCAGACGTCGCCATCATGAAAATGGCGGCGATCAGGGAAGAGCGTCGCGCCTTTGTAAAATCTTGAGCGGTCTGTGTCACGGCTGTGTGTGTCACGGCATCATTCCTACGGTTGGAGATGGGTTTGACTGAGCAATGAGCGTGCCAAGATTCAATCATTGGGCTGGAAGTGTTGATGCATGGCTATTTGATTGTTGAACAATCCATGCGTCATGGGTCCACAATACGCACCAGTTTGTAACCTTATCACTCCTGCGTGTTACTTAATGATGCACACGGCACCCTTGCTCCTTGCCATGCGCGGAGCTCTGATGGAACATCAAAATGACTTTTTCTGACTCTGGATCGCATATGAACGACGTTTCACCTGCCCTTCCTCGCTCGCTGGGAGAATCCATTACCCAGAAGGTCCGCAGAATGCTGGTCGAAGGTGAATTGGCTCCGGGCCAGCGGCTGTCGGAAGCGGCCCTGGCCGAAACCCTGCAGATTTCCCGCAACACCTTGAGAGAAGCGTTCCGGGTCCTGACCCGTGAGGGGTTGCTCAAGCATGAGCCCAATCGAGGGGTGACCGTCGCGGAACCGGATATGGCGTCGATCATTGACATCTATCGCGTACGCCGCTTTATCGAATGCAAGGCGATCGCCCAAGGGTACCCGCTGCATCCGGGAACACTGCATATGCGTGAAGCAGTGGAGGTCGGCGTACGAGCGCGTGAAGCCAAGGACTGGAGGGCAGTCGGCACCGCGAACATGATGTTCCACAAGGCGATCGTCGAGTTGGCCGATAGCCCGAGATTGGTGGTGTTCTATGGGCAGATATCGGCCGAACTGCGGTTGGCCTTCGGCCTGCTCAATGATCCCGAATTCCTGCATATGCCTTTCATCGACATGAACGCTTCAATCCTGCGCTGTATCGAAGAAGGGCGACCAGAGGAAGCAACCCAGATGCTCGAAGCCTATCTGGTGCAATCGGAGCGCACCGTTCTGGCAGCCTACGAGCGCAGTAGGAATCGATAGCAGCCGAGGAGCGCTACGCACTCTTCAGAAACTGAAGTCAAACCGGTACATCGCAGAAAATCTGCTTCTGAAAGACCGGCGCACCACGCCATAAAAACAGGAGACCGCCCATGAGCGACCGAAGCAATGCAGCGATATTGAGCTTTGATCCGGCGTTTGCGTCGTTGCGCGATGGCCTTTCGGTCGCTCAGCAGATTGGTGACACACTGTGGGTGGCCAACGACGAAACCACGAGCCTGGAACGTCTGAACATCCAGGATGCTGCGCCCGGCGACATCGTAAGGTGCGATGAGCACCAATCGTTTCAGCTCCTGGAGTATCTGGATCTGCCCCTGCCGAAGCAAGACGCCGAGATCGATATCGAGGGCTTGGCCTATGCCGATGACAGTGGTTACCTCTGGGTGGTGGGCTCTCATAGTCTGAAGCGAAAGAGCGCCGAGGCCGGCACTTCTGCAAAGAAAAATATCAAGCGCCTGTCGACGGTAGAGGCGGACGGCAATCGCTTTCTGCTGGCCCGCATCCCTGTGGTACAGCAGAACGACGGCTATGCACTCGCCAGGAAGGTCGACGCCGATGGACGTACGGCGGCGCAGCTGCGTGGCAGCGAGGTCGGTAACGACCTGACCACGGCAATCGCTGAAGATCCTCAGCTGCGCGACTTCCTGAGTATCCCGGGTAAAGACAACGGCTTCGATATCGAAGGGTTGGCGGTGATCGGCTCGCGCCTTCTGTTGGGGCTGCGTGGCCCGGTCCTTCGCGGCTGGGCTGTGCTGCTGGAGATCGAGCCCGAGCCGAACGACGACTCGACTGACACGCTGGTGCTCAAGAAGATCGGTCCGGATGGCCGCCGCTACCGCAAGCACTTCTTCGCGCTGAATGGCCTGGGCTTTCGTGACCTGTGCACCAGCGGTGACGACCTGCTGATCCTGGCGGGTCCCACCATGGACCTGGACGGTCCGGTAACGATCTTGCGCTGGCGTGGCGGTTTCGCGTCCGACAAGGAAAGCGTGGTCTTTACGGATCAATTGGAGAAGGTGCTGGAGGTGCCTTACGGGCAAGGCAACGATCACGCTGAGGCCATGTGTCTGTTCGAAACGGGTGAGCAGCCTGGGGAGGTTTTGCTGATCCTCTACGACTCCGCGGCGCAGAGTCGTAAACACGGCGATACGGATGTGGAAGGGGACCTGTTCATCCTGAATTAGCCCCCCCTTCAGGCATGTCGCAGGCTCACTGGAGCAGCTGTGCGACCACTTCGTTCGGACGCAAGTCACGCGGGGGCCTTGGCAGGCCAGCCTGGCGCGACGTACGGACGCTCACTATTTCCCGTCGATGGCCGATACCCAGATATGCAAATGACTGGCCTCGACGACTAGCGGGAACTTATGCCTAACGATCTCCCCCCTATCCTTTTTTCTCCAACCAATCGCTCAAGCGTGGCCCTGACCCGCGCTTCGCTGTTCAAGTTTGTGGGTCTTTTGGCCGGGGTGTTCTTACTCGCCTGCTGTTCACTGGTTTATGTTGCGCACAATCTGGATCAAGCGAAGGAGGTCGACAGCGCGTTCTACACGAAGAAAGCCGTGGAATCCTTGGAAAAATCCCTGCGCTCGACCGTCAAGGACTATGCATTTTGGGGGGATGCCTACAAGCACTTGCATAGTGAGGTAGACGCGGACTGGGCGTACGTACGACAAAATGTCGGGCCGACACTTTTCACCGACTTTGGATTTCAGGGCGTGTTTGTCGTCAACGATGTCAACCGCACCGTTTACTCCGTGGTCAAGGGTGAGAGGGCATCAGTTGAAGTCGAACAATGGCTCGAGCAGTCCATCGACGGGATTCTCGAAAAGGCCCGGGAGGGCGCGGAAACCGAAACGCCGACGACTACCTTCATCAATGTTGGAGGAGTACCCGCCCTGGTCGCTGCCGCTGCGATTACGCCGGGAACCGATCCGACGGTCATGGCGGATGACAGGTCGGCATCGGTGTTGATTTTCGTCGACATTCTGGACAGCGCCAAGCTCGCAACGATAGGCCGGGATTTTGGGGTAGATGGCCTGCACATGGCCACTCCTGACGAAATTCCCCTGGTGTCTGTTTACCCCTTGGGCGACACCGGTGCAGCAGGCAGTTTGCACTGGAGTCCGCACAGACCGGGTCTGCAATTATTGGCGCTGGGGTTGCCCCTGGTGGGCATCGCTGCGCTGTTGGTGTGCCTGATGACGTGGGTGATCTTGCGTCGTACGACCGCCGCCGCGCAGGCGCTGGACGCCAGCTATTCATCGCTGCGAAGCAGTCAGGCCGACCTCGCCACCAGTGAGGCGCGCTTTCGCGATGTTGTCGAGGCCAGCTCGGATTGGGTATGGGAAATGGATGGAAGCTGGTGCTTCACTTATCTATCCGAGCGGTTTGAAGCTGTCACGGGCCTTTCCAGGGAGGCATGGATTGGTGCGGCGATGGATGCTCTGCTGCGCACGGAACTCGGCACATTATCGCAGTGGCTCAGTATTCCAAACCGTCGTCCGGATATCAGTGTCCAGTGTCGCTACGTCGATACAAACGGCCAGGAACGAATCACCCGTCTTTCGGCGAGAGCAATGGCCAGAGGAGGATTCCGGGGCACCGCAACCGACGTCACGGAGGAGGTTGAAGCCCGGCGGCGAATCGAATTCCTTTCCCAACATGATGCCCTGACCGGACTTCCCAACCGGACACGACTACAGGAGTTTCTTGATGGCAAGCTCAAAGCCATGCCGACAGTAGAGCAACCCTTGGTCATGCTCAGCCTGGACCTGGATCGATTCAAGCCAGTGAATGACCTCTTAGGGCATGCTGCAGGTGATCTGGTGCTTAACCAGGTGTCGAGCCGCCTGGCGGATTGTGTTCGCCACGGAGATCTTGTCGCCCGGGTTGGGGGGGACGAGTTTGTACTGATACTCACCGATGTCAGTTCCCAGGAGGAAGTCGAGGCGCTGTGTCGCCGTCTCATCGAGACCATCGAGCAGCCGATACAGATCAATGAACAAGAAGTGTTTGTCAGCGCCAGTATCGGCATCGCCATGGCGCCCAATGACGCTTGCGAGGCGACCGAGCTGCTACGTTATGCCGATATCGCGTTGTACGAAGCCAAGGCTGGAGGTCGCAATACCTGGCGATTCTATGCGGGGGACATGAACGCCCGGATCATTGAGCGGCGTCGTCTGGAAAGCGATCTGCGTTTCGCGATCAAGCACGGAGAACTTCGACTGCATTTCCAACCGCGTTACCGTATCTCGGACGGGCAGATGGTCGGTGCCGAAGCGTTGGTACGGTGGCAACATCCTGAGCGCGGTCTGATACCTCCCGATACGTTCATCCCCATTGCTGAAGAGTCCGGGCTGATTCTGTCCTTGAGTGACTGGGTCATCAACACCGCCTGCCATTGCGCCGCCCGGTGGCCGGAACATTTGTTTGTATCAGTCAATCTTTCACCTAGCGAATTCAAGCGAGGCAATCTGATAGAGCGCGTGCAGAAAGCACTGCACCACTCGGGAATCGCGCCTGCCCGGGTAGAGTTGGAGATTACTGAAAACGTCATGCTCGAAGATGCCCCCGGCGCGCTGGAGCTGATGCGGACATTGAAGCGTCTTGGCGTGCGCATCGCCATGGATGACTTCGGCACGGGGTATTCTTCACTGAGTTATTTGCGTAGCTTTCCCTTCGATGGCCTGAAGATAGACCGCAGCTTTCTGAACAACCTGGTTGAAAGTGATGATGAGTCCATCATCCAGGCGATTGTGGGCCTGGGCCGCGCGTTATCACTCACTGTTACGGCAGAAGGCATTGAAACCGCCGAACACTTGAGGTTGCTGCAAGCGGTGTCGTGCGATGAAGGCCAAGGCTTTTTACTAAGTCGGCCACTTGATGGTGACGCCTTTAACTTGTTGGTGAAGGCCAGGAAAAATATAGACATCAAGAGCAGGGTTTGAAGGGAATCCAGCATTGTCCCTTACGAAGATGTCGGGTAAGCAGCCCATAGGGTAGGGGGGGCATGATGGTTCGATAGCGCCGTGGCTGGGTTGGTTCGTAGAGTGAGCCTCCGCTGAAATGCGGTCCCTAATGAAAAGGGACCGCTGCATAGCCCGCATCGCAGACGCGTTTGCCTCAAGCGGGTGGATCGATCTGATCCAGCATCCGGTTCGCCGTGATTTCCGCGAGCATGATGCTGTTGGAAATGCCCAGCAGGGCATTGCGCGATCCGCCGTCCAGATGATCCACCAGGTGATGAACCATTACATCGACCGAGGCTAGTGTTTCGACCAGATAAACCGCGAGGGTTTCGGTCGTGGCGTGCGGGTCGACGGTGAACAGGGTGCTGGGCGTGCGTGGGGTGGCTTTGATGTCGGCTGTCGAGGGGCCGTGGGAGTCGAGGGCGCGTTCGGGGACTTCGTTGGGTTTGTTTGAATCGGGGCTTTCGTAGAGAGATGCCGGATCGGCTTCTGGCGGATTGGGTGAAGGCTTAATCATCTTTGTACGCTCCAAAACATGGAGCCGTCACCAAGTCGCTGCTAAACGAATGGTGGCAGCTGTGTGCAGGTTAGCAGACCGGCGGAGACGATTCCGGCGCGCCCGAGGGCGCCCTGCGCACAGCTACCATAAAGTGCAGGCATGAAATGACCTGACTGCAGGATGCAAATGCGCTTCGTCACGACGGGCTGCTAAACCCGATCACTGATGGGCAGTGACGGGAATCAAGTTACCGAGCGGGGCGGGGGCGCACAAGCCGGCGGATTCTGGCGTACCCGTAGGCAACGGCGCAAGGTTTTGTAGCTTTCAGGACGTAAGCCGTAGGACGCTTAAACATGCGCCTTTCGTGGATGTTTAATTTGCTTGATCGAACAACGCGACGTCATGACCAACCTTGGTGTTTGAACTCCAGTAACGAAGTAACGCCAGGAGAGTTCATCGGCGAAAACGTCGACTACACGCACTGGATTGGTATCGCTAACGTAGTCGTCGAGGCTTTCGGGAACCAAAGTGCTCTGGCCACGATGTTCACCTCAGATGAAGCGCTTCGTAGATGAGTTCGCCCTGGTTACGTGGCATCGACTAATGACTTCACATGAGTAGCAAACTCATCCTTTATCTCTAGGAACCCGCAGCTAAGGTAAAATGCGGCTCCCTCCGGTGTATCCGTGGACAGGCGTACGACACGGAATCGTTGAGCCGCATATTCCAAAAGCTGCTGCACCAGGACTTTACCCACATTCTGACCCCTTGATGCACGCGCGACGTATACCCTCCGTAGCCTCCCGATGTCCGACCCAGCATGTGGATCATATGAAAGACCACCGATGGCGATCAGTTGCCCGTTGCGGAAGGCTCCAAAAAGGCATTCACCTGGTTGATCGAATCGATTTGACCCGTTTTTCCAATCTGCAACCAAGCGCGTGAGAAACCTCAAACCTTCTGTAACTGCTTCCGCTTCAAGTACCAGGATTTCCGGAGGAAGCGCTGAGATCTGACGTATCGCCAGTTCGCCCATTGTCGTAACCACTAGATATCCCCGTGTTCGTTTTGGCACCCTGACTCGCCTGCCGACGCAGCGGGCGAGTGAGATTACGGAGTTGCTGCCGCATCGATGGGCGCCCATTCAATCACGTAAGGCGTGTTGGCAGGACACCTGGAAACAAAGGAATTGCCAAACGCCAACGGACTTCCTCCTCATTCCTGTTAGTCGAGATTGCGCGAAATATTGATGCTGTAACCGGTGGTATCCGTAGGCAGCTTCTTCTTGGCGAATCCGTTGATAACGAGGTAAAGCAATGGGCCAATCGATACGAAGACTGCCGTTATCAGAAAGTAAGGCACAAGAGAGACCGCAGATCGGCCTTTGGAACGAGCGTCCCGATACATCCAGATGCAGGCGAGGACGCCGAGCAGGTAAAGGTCAATAACTACTTGGGCAGTGTCCGGGCTGGATATTAACTCCAGGCCGAAGTCGATGAGCGATTGATCGGAAACGAGCATGGTACCCGCCGTATACGAGGAAAAAATCACCAATGTGGCGAGTGAGAGGTAGGGTCTTTTCATTTGTCCTCCTTGAGCAAGAAGCGATGATCAACGCTGACAAGGTAGTGATATTGTCACGACGAGATCAATGACCTCACAGGTCATGGACTCAGCCAATTCGCGCCGTCAGAGTCTAACAATGAGCCCCCGACCTTTTCCTCGAACGACACCCTCCATCACTGCAAGTGAGCAGTTGCGTCAACTGCGACGTCAGGCAAAATTGAGCCAACTCGACCTGGAGGGTTGGGCGATCATCTTAACAATGTCGAGGAAATCAGATTGATTGCTTGGCAAAGGGCAGCGAGAGAGGCCTTGAGCAACCCGGGGCTCGCTACGCTTCTGAAAAGCCTCCCCACGCCTCAAGAGGCTTCCACGTTGACTAACGAACTGCCTCCGTTGGTGCTGACGCGGCTCGACTCGAGGCACGGGGAACTGAAATTCATGTCAACTTTTACAACATTTGGCATGCCTCTCGACATTACGATGGAGTCGCTGCGTATCGAGCATCTGATTCCTGCCGACGCGAAAACCTGGGAAGTCATGGCCCGAGCCTATGGACAATTGAAATGCTGATGCGGTCGATAGCTGGCCTTCGAGAGAGGCCGCTTTCGACCCAAAGCAGTCATTCGATCATGCGATTGCAGTGCGATGTCATGCCATTCAATGCACCGTCAGAGCACCTTACTGATGGACGACTCTCCGATCAGTTTTATGGCGGTTTATCTGCGAGCATGCAGGCACTGATACGTGCGTGAATGCTGTAGGTGAGGGAAGGTTAAACGTGGCAGCTTCCTAGTCGTCCTTACCTATGAGCGGAGCATGTACCGTGGATACACCTTGCTGGAGTGCCCCAGTCTCCTGCGCTATCCATGCCTTAGTAAACGATTCCCGAGCGCGAAGCCGCTCCCAATAGAGCCTGATGTTCTCCGGGAATTTTTCGCTCAGCCCAATGAAATCCGCGAGCATCAATGCATAACCAACGGAGATATCTGCCACGGTAAATCGGTTCTGGCAGAGAAAATCCTGTCCTTTCAGTGCAATCTCAATCGCCCTTAGTCTTCCCAAAAACCAACGTGAGTAGTCTTCGACCGCTTGTGGCAAGCGCCTTTGTGGTTCTTCAAACTGCCCGTAGCGCAGGATAAGAGTTTGAGGAAATGTCAGCGTTGCTTCACCGTAGTGAAGCCAGTTCAGATAGCTCGGGTAGTCAGGTTCATCGGGCAAAACTTCGAGCGGAGTGGGGCCGTAACGGTTCGCCAGATATTCGCAGATTGCGGCTGATTCGGTCATCAACACATCATCAACAATGACTGCCGGAACCGTGCCGATTGGGTTGATATCCAGGAAATGACGTGCATGAACTCGCGGCGGAAAGTAAGCGAACGGGCATTACAGGTTGCGTAACGGCAGCCAGTTATGCGGCAACAACCCGGCGATCTCACTGGCGCGCTGGGTCGGCAGCCGCATCAGCACATCCTTGAGATAAGCATACGGATCATGC
>NZ_MULM01000158.1:0-73645 GCF_002029345.1 Pseudomonas sp. VI4.1 | reverse complement strand
CAGGCGTACGCGACGGAACAGTTCCGGGGCGAAGTGCGGGATGCCGGTGAAGCCCAGGACTTCGCCTTCGGTGAAGGTGTCGCCGATCTGGATGGTGCCGTGGTTGTGCAGGCCGATGATGTCGCCAGCAAACGCTTCTTCCAGCTGCTCACGCTCGGAGGAGAAGAACGTCAGCGCGTCGCCGATCCGCACGTCTTTACCGGTGCGCACGTGGCGCATCTTCATGCCTTTTTCGTACTTGCCGGAGCAGATGCGCATGAAGGCGATACGGTCGCGGTGTTTCGGGTCCATGTTCGCCTGGATCTTGAACACGAAGCCGGCGAATTTCTCTTCGACCGGTTCCACGGTGCGCTCGTTGGCCACACGGGCCAGCGGTTTCGGCGCCCAGTTGACCACGGCGTCGAGCACGTGATCGACACCGAAGTTGCCCAATGCAGTACCGAAGAATACCGGGGTCAGTTGGCCGTCGAGGAATTCCTGCTGGTTGAATTCGTGGCAGGCGCCCTGCACCAGTTCCAGCTGATCGACGAAGCGATCGTACTCGTCGCCCAAGTGCGCGCGGGCTTCGTCGGAGTCGAGTTTCTCGATGATTTTCACATCGGTACGTTCGTGGCCGTGACCCGCGGTGTAGACGATGATGTAGTCGTCGGCGAGGTGATAAACGCCCTTGAAGTCGCGGTAGCAACCGATCGGCCAGGTGATCGGCGCCGCCTTGATCTTCAGGACCGCTTCGATTTCGTCGAGCAGTTCAATCGGGTCGCGGATGTCACGGTCGAGTTTGTTGATAAAGCTGACGATCGGCGTGTCCCGCAGACGGCAGACGTCCATCAGCGCAATCGTACGTGGCTCAACGCCTTTACCGCCGTCGAGGACCATCAAGGCCGAGTCCACCGCCGTCAGGGTGCGGTAGGTATCTTCGGAGAAGTCTTCGTGGCCCGGGGTGTCGAGCAGGTTGATCATGTGGTCGCGATACGGGAACTGCATGACCGACGTGGTAATGGAAATACCCCGTTGTTTTTCCATTTCCATCCAGTCGGAGGTGGCATGGCGGTCGGACTTGCGTGATTTCACCGTGCCAGCAATCGCAATCGCCTTGCCCATCAGCAAAAGCTTCTCGGTGATGGTGGTCTTACCGGCATCGGGGTGGGAAATAATGGCGAAAGTGCGGCGTTTCGCGACTTCGGCGGCCTGTTTGGTCATGGGAAATCGCCTGGCAGGTGATTCAAAAAAGGGCGCAGATTATAGCCCAACTTGAGTCAATAACCGAACCGTTGAGCACATTAGGGGTGGCCAAATGCTGCTTCAGATGGGAACCTTTCAGACCGTGGAGGCGTCCACTCCCCTGTTACGACTATTCGTCAGGGTTGAAAAATCAGCAAGTTAGCCTGACGAGGCTGCGCTTATGGCTCGATAAGCCGTACGTTTTCCCCCTGTAGGAGCGAGCTTGCTCGCGAAAAACGTCCAGACCAATGCGTTCATTCAGACTGAACGCGTCATCGTTGACGTCCTTCGCTGGCAAGCCAGCTCCTACCAGGGAAAGCGCTCGGCATGAAGAGCTGCTTCTCGCGAACGTTGTTTTTTTCCCGGCAGCCAGGAATGGCCTGCCACTCGGGACTGCGTCCGCCGACTGAACAAAAGGAGTCCGCCTGTGGCTATTCGCTATGGCAAAGGGCTGATAGGAGGTGCGGTTGTCGTCGCCCTCCTGGCCCTGCTGGTCCATTGGATTGGCATCAACACGATCGAACATTACCGCGACGATTTGTTGTTTTACCTGCAAGCTCATTTGATTCTTGTCCTCGTTTCCATGCTGGCCGCCCTTGTTGTGGGCATACCCGCCGGCATTTTCCTCAGCCGCCCGACCATGGTTGGACGCGCCGAACGCTTCATGCAGATCTTCAACATCGGCAACACCGTGCCGCCTCTCGCCG
Organism: Pseudomonas sp. VI4.1; assembly: GCF_002029345.1. Classification (NCBI taxonomy): domain Bacteria; kingdom Pseudomonadati; phylum Pseudomonadota; class Gammaproteobacteria; order Pseudomonadales; family Pseudomonadaceae; genus Pseudomonas; species Pseudomonas sp. VI4.1. The sequence continues at coordinate 71,717 of NZ_MULM01000158.1, read as the reverse complement.
TACTGGCCATCGCCCTGGGCATCCTCGGCATCGGCAGCGGCCCCGCGATCTTCGCCCTGTTCCTCGCCTCGCTGTTGCCGATCGTGCGCAACACCTATGAAGGCCTGAAAAACGTCCAGGGTTCGCTCAAGGAAGCGGCCGTCGGCATCGGCATGACACCGACCCAGGTGCTGTGGCGGGTCGAACTGCCGAACGCCGTGCCGATCATCATCGGTGGCGTGCGAGTGGCACTGGCGATCAACGTGGGGACCGCACCCCTGGCGTTCCTGATCGGCGCCAACAGTCTGGGCAGCCTGATTTTCCCTGGCATCGCCCTGAACAATCAGCCGCAACTGATGCTCGGCGCGGCCTGCACCGCCCTGCTGGCCTTGCTGCTCGACGGCCTGGTGACACTTGCCAGCCGCCTCTGGCTCGAACGCGGGCTGCGCCCGTCTTAAGCCTCGGCAAAGGAATAATCATGAAAAGACTTAGCTTGTTACTAGGCTGCGCCCTGCTGTTCGCAGGATTTGCCCAAGCCGCTGAAAAACCCGTGATCCGCATCGGCGCCCGGGTGTTCACCGAACAAACCCTGCTCGCCGAAATCACCTCCCAGTACCTGCGCACCAAGGGTTATGACACCCAGGTGACCGGCGGTCTGGGCAGCAACCTCGCCCGCAGCGCCCAGGAAAGCGGCCAACTGGACCTGATATGGGAATACACCGGCGTGTCGTTGGTGGCTTACAACCACATCACCGACAAACTCGACAGCGCTCAGTCCTACGCCCGGGTGAAAGAACTCGACGCGAAAAAAGGCCTGATCTGGCTCACCCCGTCGAAGTTCAGCAACACCTATGCCCTGGCATTGCCGGAAAGCACCGCGAAGGCTTATCCGCAGATCAACACCATCAGCGAGCTGAACACGGTGCTGCAGGCTGAGGCGAAGACCAACCACCTCGTCGCCCTGGACACCGAGTTCGCCAACCGTTCCGACGGCATGGCCGGCATGGTCGACCTCTACGGCATGAACCTGACCCGCAAAAACACCCGCCAGATGGATGCCGGGCTGGTCTACACCGCCCTGCGCAATGGTCAGGTGTTTGCCGGCCTGGTCTACACCACCGACGGTCGCTTGAACGCGTTCAAGCTCAAGTTGCTGGAAGACGACAAGCATTACTTCCCGGACTACACCGCCGCACCGGTGGTGCGTCAGGAGTACCTGGACGCCCATCCGAAACTGGCGGAAGACATCAAACCGCTGGCCGAGCTGTTCGATGACGCCACCATGCGTGCGCTGAATGCACGGGTCGATGTCGGCCACGAAAGCCCTTCATCCGTTGCCGCAGATTTCCTGCGCCAGCACCCACTCAACTAAGGAGGAAAAGACATGGAATTTCTGAACGCCTTTTCCCATCTCGACTGGGCGCAGGTCGCGCAATTGACCTGGCAGCACATCACCCTGGTCGGCATCGCCGTGACCCTGGCGATTCTGGTCGGCGTGCCGCTGGGCATCCTGATGACGCGCTTCCCGACGCTCGCCGGCCCCTTGCAAGCCAGCGCCACCGTGCTGCTGACCGTGCCGTCGATTGCCCTGTTCGGCCTGCTGCTGCCGTTCTACTCGAAGTTCGGCCAGGGCCTGGGCCCGATGCCGGCGATCACCGCCGTGTTTTTGTACTCGCTGCTGCCGATCATGCGTAACACCTACCTCGCCCTGACCGGTGTCGAACCCGGCATTCGCGAAGCCGCCCGCGGCATCGGCATGACCTTTGGCCAGCGCCTGCGCATGGTCGAACTGCCGATTGCCGTGCCGGTGATCCTCGCCGGTGTGCGCACCGCCGTGGTCATGAACATTGGCGTCATGACCATCGCCGCGACCATCGGCGCCGGTGGCCTCGGTGTACTTATTCTCGCTTCAATCAGCCGCAGCGACATGTCGATGCTGATCGTCGGCGCCGTGCTGGTCAGTCTCCTGGCCATCTTCGCCGACCTGCTTCTGCAATGGCTGCAACGCACGCTGACTCCAAAAGGACTCCTGAAATGATCGAACTTCAAAACCTCAGCAAGACCTTCCAAAGCAACGGCAAAGATGTGAAAGCCGTGGACTCGGTAAGCCTGACCGTCAATGAAGGCGAGATTTGCGTGTTCCTCGGGCCATCGGGCTGCGGCAAAAGCACCACGCTGAAAATGATCAATCGCCTGATCAAGCCGACCTCGGGCAAGATCCTGATCAACGGCGAAGACACCACCGACCTCGACGCCGTGACCCTGCGCCGCAACATCGGTTATGTGATCCAGCAGATCGGTCTGTTCCCGAACATGACCATCGAGGAAAACATCACCATCGTTCCGCGCCTGCTGGGCTGGGACAAGCAGAAATGCCATGACCGTGCCCGCGAATTGATGAGCATGATCAAGCTGGAACCCAAGCAGTACCTGAATCGCTACCCGCGCGAACTGTCCGGCGGGCAGCAGCAGCGGATCGGCGTGATTCGTGCGCTGGCGGCCGATGCGCCGCTGTTGTTGATGGATGAACCGTTCGGCGCGGTCGACCCGATCAACCGCGAAATGATCCAGAACGAATTCTTCGAGATGCAACGGGCGCTGAACAAGACGGTGATCATGGTCAGCCATGACATCGACGAAGCGATCAAGCTGGGCGACAAGATCGCGATCTTCCGCGCTGGCAAGCTGCTGCAGATCGACCATCCGGACACCTTGCTCGCGCACCCGGCGGACGATTTTGTCAGCAACTTCGTCGGCCAGGACAGCACGCTCAAGCGCCTGTTGCTGGTGAAGGCCGAAGACGCAGCGGACAACGCCCCGTCGGTGAGCCCGGAAACCCCGGTGGCGGATGCGCTGGAACTGATGGATGAACTGGACCGTCGTTACGTGGTGGTCACTGATGCCGAGAACAAGGCGCTCGGTTATGTACGACGTCGCGACCTGCACCGTCAGACCGGCACTTGCGCGCAATACCGGCGCGAGTTCAACGCCACCGCGGCGTACGACGAACATTTGCGCATCCTGCTGTCGCGCATGTACGAGTTCAACCGTTCGTGGCTGCCGGTGATGGATGCGGAGCGGGTGTTCCTGGGTGAAGTGACGCAGGAGTCGATTGCCGAGTACCTGAGCTCCGGTAAGTCCCGTGGTGGCAAGACCAGCATTGTTTCGCCGGCTGAAACTGCGGTCGCCTGATCGGACGCCTTCGCGGGCAAGCCCGCTCCCACAGTGGTTTCCGCCGTATACAAAATTTGTGTACACCAGAAACCCTGTGGGAGCGGGCTTGCTCGCGAATGGGGCAAAACAAATCCCGCCTGAAACACCTCAAATCTCCCTCCTACGGGAACATCACACTGTCATGCAGGTCCGTTACATCAGTAGATGTCCGGGACCGCACGACGGAAGCGTGCAATAACGCGACATTTTTTGTTGATCTCGAGCCCCTCACGCCCTAAAGTTCGCGCCGAACGTCCATGCTGGAAACGATCCATCCGGCTCAAGTACTGACGACGAGACAGCAAGGCCAAGGGTAAGCACCGCCTCCCGTGGCCTTTTTTGCTTTCGGCGACATGCCTTGGGAAGTAGGCGAACCAAAGTGGGGATACGGAGGACGTTCATTTGCACCCATTGTTAATTTCAGTTTGCCCTTAGGAGTCTCCAGCATGTCGATCAACGTCGAAGATTATTTCGAGCGCGCCACCTTTGACAAAATGAAGGCGTTCGCCGACAAGCAAGAAACCCCGTTCGTGGTGATCGACACCGCGATGATCAGCCAGGCCTACGATGACCTGCGCGCCGGTTTCGAATTCGCCAAAGTCTATTACGCGGTAAAAGCCAACCCGGCTGTCGAGATCATTGACCTGTTGAAAGACAAGGGGTCGAGCTTCGACATCGCCTCGATCTATGAGCTGGACAAGGTGATGGACCGCGGCGTCAGCGCCGACCGTATCAGCTACGGCAACACCATCAAGAAATCCAAAGACATCCGTTATTTCTACGAGAAAGGCGTGCGCCTGTTCTCCACCGACTCCGAAGCCGACCTGCGCAACATCGCCAAGGCCGCACCGGGCTCGAAAGTCTACGTGCGCATCCTCACCGAAGGCTCGACGACCGCCGACTGGCCTCTGTCGCGCAAATTCGGCTGCCAGACCGACATGGCCATGGACCTGCTGATCCTCGCCCGTGACTTGGGCCTGGTGCCTTACGGCATCTCGTTCCACGTCGGCTCGCAACAGCGCGACATCAGCGTCTGGGACGCGGCGATCGCCAAGGTCAAAGTGATCTTCGAGCGTTTGAAGGAAGAAGACGGCATCGTACTCAAGCTGATCAACATGGGCGGCGGCTTTCCGGCCAACTACATCACCCGCACCAACAGCCTGGAAACCTACGCCGAAGAAATCATCCGATTCCTCAAGGAAGACTTCGGTGACGACCTGCCGGAAATCATCCTGGAACCGGGCCGTTCGCTGATCGCCAACGCCGGCATCCTGGTCAGCGAAGTGGTGCTGGTTGCGCGTAAATCCCGTACCGCCGTCGAGCGATGGGTGTACACCGACGTGGGCAAATTCTCCGGCCTGATCGAAACCATGGACGAAGCCATCAAGTTCCCGATCTGGACCGAGAAGAAAGGCGAAATGGAAGAAGTGGTCATCGCCGGCCCGACCTGCGACAGCGCCGACATCATGTACGAAAACTACAAGTACGGTTTGCCGCTGAACCTGGCCATTGGTGATCGTATGTACTGGTTGTCGACCGGTGCCTACACCACCAGTTACAGCGCGGTTGAATTCAACGGCTTCCCGCCGCTGAAATCGTTCTACGTGTAAGCGCTCTACGCTGGAATCAAAAAGCCCATGACGCGTCATGGGCTTTTTTATATCTGGAATACACCGCCGCCCCTGTAGGAGCTGGCTTGCCAGCGAAGGCGTCTTCAGGGGCGGTGCAAGACTCAAGGCCGCCTTCGCCGGCAAGCCGGCTCCTACAGGGGGTGGTGTTCTTGCTCGAGTTCGGCGTAGCGCCGGGCATAGTCGATTGCAAGGGCGCGAATCTGCTGATCGGTTGCGTTCAGCAAAGCCTTGCTCGCCACCCGCAAAAAATTCAGATTGCCGCCAGCCAGCGCCTTGCGCAACCAGACCAGCGCCTCTTCAATCAGGCCTTCATCCGCCAGCACAGCGGCGTAACTGAACTGTCCCCGAAAATCACCGCCGATCGCCGAGCGTCGATACCAATCGCGTGCGGTCTGCGGATCTGCCGGACACAGCTGCCCTTCTTCCAGGTATCGTCCCAACAGGTTCATCGACTTCGCATGGCCCAGCTCGGCCGCGTGGCGATACAGGTTCAGCGCTTGCAGCGGATCCTCGACCACTCCGCGTCCGGTCGCGAGCAGGTTGGCGTAGTTGTACATCGCCCAATCCAGTCCGGCTTCGGCGGCGGCACGATAATGCTTCGCGGCAGTCGAGGCGTCGGCGCTGCAACCCCAGCCATGTTCATGACAACGGCCGAGCATGTTGCGCGCCATCAAGTGCCCACGCTGCGCGGCGATCTCGAACCAGCGCACGGCCAGTGGCTGATCCTGCTCGATGCCTTGGCCGTCCAGGAGGATCTGCCCCAACAGCGCCTGGGCCTCAAGCACACCTTCGCGGGCGGCGATCAGAATCGCCTGGGCCGCGCGTGCAGGACTTTCCTCCAGCATGGCTTTCAGCCGGTCGCCATCGAGCACTTCCTCCCGTCGCAATTGATAACTCATGACCTACACCTCGACCCAGCGGCGCAGCAGGTTGTGGTAAGTGCCGGTCAGGCGGATCAGCGAAGGATGGTCGGGCATGTCTTGCGTCAACTGCTGGATCGCCCCGTCCATCTCGAACAGCAAGGCGCGCTGGCTGTCTTCGCGGACCAGGCTTTGGATCCAGAAGAACGAGGCAAAACGCGTACCGCGGGTGACGGCATTGACCTTGTGCAGGCTGGTGCCGGGGTACAGCACCATATCGCCGGCGGGCAGCTTGACCCGTTGGGTGCCGAAGGTGTCCTGGATTTCCAGCTCGCCGCCGTCATAGTCGTCGGGCTCGCTGAAAAACAGCGTCGCCGACAGATCGGTGCGCACCCGCTCGATGCTGTTCTTTGGCTGGCGCACGGCGTTGTCGACATGAAAGTCGAAACTGCCACCGGCCATGTAACAGTTCAGTAAGGGCGGAAAGACCTTGTGCGGTAACGCGGCCGACATGAACAGCGGATTTTTCCACAGCCGCTCCAGCATCGCCGCGCCCACTTCCTTGGCCAATGGGTGCCCCTCAGGCAGCTGCAGATTATGCTTGGCTTTTGCTGACTGATAACCGGCAGTGATCTTGCCATCCGCCCAATCGGCCTGCTCCAGAGCCTCGCGGATGCGCCGCACTTCTTCTTTAGCGAACAGCCCGGGAATGTGCAGCAACATGGGGGAAACACCTGAAGGCAAAAGGATGGCAATGGTATTGATTCTTATTGCCTGTGTAAAACCCTGGCGACGAATGAAACATCAAAAACCGTAAGGGTAAATTGTAAAGAATGTAAATTCAGTGCGAATAGTAATGTTTCGCAATTGATACGAATACCTGTTTACCCTATATTCCGCGGCCTCAAATCCTTGGGGAGGGGAATGTTCATGTCACGCCAATACTCACAATTACCGGTCAGTTCACCGCGTTTGCTCGCGTCTGCAATTGGTGTGGCGATCACTGCCGGCTCTGCTGGCCATATGGTTTTCGCTGCTGAGAAGACCGACGAGAAAGCGCCGAACAATGCGATTTCCCTGGATGCTACCGCCATTACCGGCGAGGCTCAGGACGCGACGTCCTACCAGGTCGAGAAAGCCTCCTCGCCCAAGTACACCGCGCCGCTGATAGACACCCCGCGCTCGGTCACTGTCATCCCGCAACAAGTCCTCAAGGACACCGGCGCCCTCAACATGCAGGACGCGCTGCGCACCGTTCCAGGCATAACCTTTGGTGCCGGTGAAGGCGGTAACCCCCAGGGTGACCGTCCATTCATTCGTGGTTTCGATGCCCAGGGCGATACCTACCTGGACGGCGTGCGCGACACCGGTTCGCAGAGCCGCGAGATCTTCGCCGTCGAGTCGATCGAAGTCAGCAAGGGCCCGAACTCCGCCATTGGCGGCCGTGGCGCCGCCGGTGGCAGCATCAACCTGGTCAGCAAGAAAGCACACCTGGGCGACTCGCTCGACGGTGGTTTCACCTGGGGCTCGGACCAGACCCAGCGCTACACCTTCGACGGCAACTACCAGTTCACCGACACCGCCGCCGGCCGTCTGAACCTGATGAGCCACGAAAGCAACGTCGCCGGCCGGGACAAGGTCGATTACGACCGTTGGGGCATCGCGCCATCCCTGGCGTTCGGCCTGGGCACCGACACTCGGGTGAACCTCGATTACTACCACCTGGAAAGTAACGACACGCCGGATTCGGGCATTCCGTACACCATTCCAACCGGCCTTGCTGCCGCCCGCACCAAGTCCAACCCGGACAAGCCTTACGCCGGTGGCGACGACAGCAACTTCTACGGTCTGGACCGCGATTTCCGCAAGGGCCGCACCGACACCGCGACCTTCGCCATCGAGCACGACCTGAACGACGCGCTGACCGTCAAGAACACCCTGCGCCACGGCAGCAGCATGCAGGATTACATCCTGACCCAGCCGGACGACAGCAAAGGCAACGTCAACAACGGCAGCGTGTGGCGCCGGGCCAACACCCGTGTCAGCAACACCGAGACCACCACCAACCAGACCGACCTGTTTGGTGAGTTTTACATCGCCGGCTTCAAGAACAACTTCTCCACCGGTATCGAGTTGAGCCACGAGGACAGCGAAAAATCCTCGTACAACGTCAACACCGACACCACGCCTGGCACCCCCGCAGTGGCCACGACCAATTGCACCCCGGCCCTGATCGGCGCGCCAAGCGGTTACAACTGCACCTCGTTGTCCAGTCCGAACCCGAACGACCCGTGGAACGGTGCGATTTCGCGCAACTACGCCGGCACCGACACCTCCAGCACCACCCGCGCGCTGTACGTGTTCGACACCCTGGAGTTGTCCAAGCAGTGGCTGGTGAACATGGGTCTGCGTTACGACCATTTCGACACCAAGTACAAAACCTACACCGCGGCCGGCAACACCACGGCCAAGGGCGACGACACCAGCGAATTCGTCACCGGGCAGTTCGGCGTGATCTACAAGCCTGCTGAAAACGGCAGCATCTATGCCTCGTTCGCCACTTCCGCCACGCCACCGGGCAACACCCTGGGTGAAGGTCAGGAAGGCAACCCGCTGAGCGGCACTCCGGATCGCAGCGGCAACCTGCTGAGCAGCGACATGGAGCCGGAAACCACCAAGAACTACGAGATCGGCACCAAGTGGGACCTGCTGAACGATCGTCTGTCCCTGACTGCCGATATCTTCCGCACCGAGAAAGACAACGCCCGGGTACAAGTCGACACCACGTCCTTTGAAAACGCCGGCAAAACCCGCGTTCAAGGTATCGAACTGTCGGCCACCGGCAAGATCACCGACAAATGGCAAGTCTTCGCCGGTTATGCCTACATGGACAGCGAGCAAGTCGACGGCGGCCCGTTGGGCGCGGCCAACGACGGCAACGAGCTGCCTAACACCCCGAAAAACAGCGCCAGCCTCTGGACGACCTACCAGGTCACGCCGAAGCTGACCGTCGGTGGCGGTGCGTTCTACGTCGACGACGTATTCGGCAGCGTGGCCAACACCACCATGGTCGATGACTATGTTCGCTACGACGCCATGGTGGCCTACAAGCTGACCAAAAACGTCGACCTGCAGCTGAACGTGCAAAACCTGACCGACGAAACCTACTACGACAAAGCGTTCTCGACCCACTTCGCCAACCAGGCGGCAGGCCGTACCGCGTTGCTGAGCACCAACCTCCACTTCTGATAGAAACCTGTAGGAGCGAGCTTGCTCGCGAAGGTCGTCAACGATGACGCGGGAAACCTGATACCCCGCGTCGTTCTCGAGTGTTTCGCGAGCAAGCTCGCTCCTACAGTATCGGCGCTGGACCAGGCCCCGTTCATCCAGATGAACGGGGCCTTTGTGCGTAAAAAAGAATGCTTCTCGACAACCCACGGCATAATGCGCGCCGTGATGATTATTTTCGAACGAACAAGGCGAGCGACGTGTTGAAGAAAACCCTGTTCCAGTTGCACTGGTTTTTCGGCATCAGCGCCGGGCTGGTCCTGGCCCTGATGGGCGTCACCGGGGCGACGGTATCGTTTCAGGATGAAATCCTGAGCGTGCTGAACCCGACAGTGTTGCAGGTCGAGAAGCAGGTCGCCGGCGTCCTGCCACCCGCCGAGCTGGTGGAAAAAATCGAAGGCGCCTCGGGCAAGAAAGTCGCGATGATCTGGGTCGAGACCGACAGCGGCAATGCCGCGCGGGTGTCCTTTACCCCGCCGCCGGGCGAACGCCGTGGCGAGATGCGCTACTTCAACCCGTACACCGCCGAATTCATGGGCGACGTCACCGGCCAGGACTTCTTCGGCTTCATGCTGCAACTGCACCGCTTCCTCGCCATGGGTGACACCGGCCGGCAGATCACCGGCGCCTGCACGCTGATCCTGGTGTTCTTCTGCCTGTCCGGCCTCTACCTGCGGTGGCCGCGCCAGTGGAACAGCTGGCGTGCCTGGCTGACCCTCGACTGGAAGAAAAAAGGTCGCAGCTTCAATTGGGATTTGCACTCGGTGGCGGGCACCTGGTGCCTGGTGTTTTACCTCCTGGCGGCGCTGACCGGGTTGTCCTGGTCCTATGAGTGGTACAACAAGGGCCTGACGCGGCTGCTGTCCGATTCGCCACAAAACGAGCGTGTCCGCGGCGGCCGTGGTCCTGCACCCGCCGGCCCGGCGCCTACCGCCGATTACGCCGCGATGTGGAGCAGCATCTACAGCGCCGCCGGCCCGGCCCTGAGTACCTACAACATTCGTATGCCGCCAGTGGCCGGGCAACCGGCCACCGTGTTCTACCTGTTAAACAGTTCACCCCATGACCGGGCACTGAACCAGATCAGCCTCGATCCGGCCACCGGTATCGTCAAACGCCATGACCGCTACAGCGACAAGAGCCTCAAGGCGCAGTTGCTGACCAGCATTTATGCGCTGCACGTCGGCAGCTACTTCGGCATTGTCGGGCGGATCATCCTGACGCTCAGCGCGCTGACCATGCCGCTGTTCTTTGTCACGGGCTGGTTGCTGTACCTCGATCGTCGACGCAAGAAAAAGCAGATCAAGGACGCCCGCAAAGGCCTCGCGCAATCGGACAGCCATGCGCCGGCCTGGTTGATCGGCTTCGCCAGCCAGAGCGGGTTTGCCGAGCAATTGGCGTGGCAGACCGCCGGGCAATTGCAGGCCGCCGGCCTGCCGGTGAAGGTTCAGCCACTGGCGCAGGTCAGCGAGCAGGACCTGCGCGATTCCAGCAACGCGCTGTTCGTGGTCAGCACCTTCGGCGACGGTGAAGCGCCGGACAGCGCCCGGGGCTTCGAACGCAACGTGCTGGGCCAGGCGCCGAGCCTGGAGCGCCTGAACTATGCGGTGCTCGGTCTCGGTGATCGGCAGTACCAACACTTCTGCGGTTTCGCCCGACGCTTGCACACCTGGCTGGGCGAGCACGGCGGCAAGACCCTGTTCGCCCCGGTGGAAGTCGACAGCGGCGACCCTTACGCCTTGCGTCACTGGCAGCAGCAACTCGGCCTGGTGACCGGACAGGCGCCCATGGACACCTGGCAAGCGCCCGGCTATGACCACTGGACCCTGATCCGCCGGGAGTTGCTCAACCCTGACAGCAGCGCTTCGGGTGTGTACCTGCTGGGCCTCGCCGCCCCCACCACCAGCAGCTGGCTGGCCGGGGACCTGGTGGAAGTGCTGCCGCGCAATTGCCCGTGGGCGATCGAGCACTTCCTCGATGGCCTGGGCATCGACGGTCGAGCCACGGTGACGCTCGATGATCTGTCGCAACCGCTGGAGCAAGCCCTGGCCAGCCGCCAGCTGCCCCAGAACCGGGCCCATCTGGTCGGTCTGCACGCGCAAGCGCTGGTGGACGCCCTGGTGCCGTTGGCCATGCGCGAATACTCCATCGCCTCAATTGCCGCCGATGGCGTACTGGAACTGATCGTGCGCCAGGAACTGCACCCCGACGGCACGCTCGGCATCGGCTCCGGCTGGCTGACCGAACACGTGCCGGTGGGCAGCACTATCAGCCTGCGGGTACGGCGCAACAGCGGTTTCCATCTGCCGACCGAGCCGGTGCCGATGATTTTGCTGGGCAACGGCACCGGGCTGGCCGGGCTGCGCAGCCTGCTCAAGGCGCGCATCGCCGATGGGCAGCAGCGTCATTGGCTGTTGTTCGGCGAGCGCAATCGCGAGCATGACTATCTGTGTCGCGATGAGCTGGAAGAATGGTTGATTTCGGGGGATCTGGAGCGGCTGGACCTGGCGTTCTCGCGGGATCAGGCCGAGAAGATCTACGTGCAGGATCGACTGCGCGAGTCAGCCGAAGAGTTGAAGAAATGGCTGGCGAATGGCGCAGTCATCTACATCTGCGGCAGCTTGCAGGGGATGGCTTCAGGGGTGGATCACGTGCTCAACGAAGTGCTTGGAATCGAAGCGGTCGACCGCCTGATCGAGGCAGGCCGTTACCGCCGCGACGTCTACTGACCCACCACAAATACTGCAGGAGCCGGCTTGCTGGCGAAGACGGATTAACAGTCACCTTATTGGTTGGCTGACAGACCGCTTTCGCGGGCAAGCCCGCTCCCACAGGGATCCGGTATCGGCCTACTGATTATGGTTCATTCAGACTGGCTGCAAATTCTGCTCAAACACACTCACCCCATCCAGATCCCGCAACACCACGCTCATCTCCCCCGTCTGCCCATCGATATTCACCTCGCCAAAAAACTGAAACCCGGCAAAGGGTGAGGCGTTCTGCGTCGGTGGTGCCTTTTCGAACACCACTTCCGGGCCAAAGGTCTTATCCAGTGGATCAGGGCCGAAACTCCCCGCATTCAACGGTCCGGCGACAAACTCCCAGAACGGCTCGAAGTCCTGAAACGCCGCGCGATCCGGGTGGTAGTGATGGGCCGCGCAGTAATGCACGTCCGCCGTCAGCCAGACCACATTGCGCACCTGCTGTACGCGCAGAGAACCCAGCAGTTCGGCAATTTCCAGTTCGCGCCCCTGGGCCGGTCCCGGATCGCCATTGGCCACCGCTTCCCAGCGCGAGACCCCTGGGCTGACTTCACCGTCAGAGACACCGAGGCCGATCGGCATGTCGGCGGCGATGACTTTCCACTGGGCACTGGAGCCTTTCAGTTCACGCTTGAGCCAATCCAGTTGTTCACGTCCAAGGAAGGGTTTGGCGGCACCCAGATTATCGTCGTTCGCCCCCCGATAACTGCGCATGTCGAGTACGAACACATCGAGCAACGGGCCGTAACCGAGCTTGCGATAAATCCGCCCACCGCCATCGGCGCCCTGCAACCGCATCGGCGCATATTCCAGCCAGGCCTGGCGCCCGCGACTCACCAGGCTGTGGATATCTTTGTGGTTGTAGCGCTGGTCCAACTGCTTGCCCGGTGACCAGTTGTTCACCACTTCGTGGTCGTCCCACTGCCATATTTGCGGCACTTCGGCGTTGAAGCGACGGATGTTTTCATCCATCAGGTTGTAGCGGTAATTGCCGCGATAGTCGTCGAGGGTCTCGGCGACTTTGCTCTTGGCTTCGCTGGTGAGATTGCGCCACACGCGCCCACTCTCAGTCATCAGCTGCGCCGGCACCGGGCCGTCGGCGTAGATGGAGTCGCCGCTGTGGATAAAAAAGTCCGGCAGGCGCAAACGCATGGCTTCGTAGATGCGCATGCCGCCGATGTCCGGGTTGATGCCGAACCCCTGGCCGACGGTGTCGCCGCTCCAGACGAAGCGGATGTCGCGGCGGGCCTGAGGGACACTGCGCAGGTGACCGAACCAGGGTTCGCTGGCGACACCGCTTTGGGCGTCTTCAAAATACACGCGATAGAAAATCGCCTGATCGGCGGGCAGGCCGCTGAGTTCGACCCGGGCGGTGAAATCGGTGCGGGCATCGGCCAAGGACGAGACGAATCGACGGGGGTTGCTGAACAGGCTGCGGGTGTCCCACTCCACCACCATCCGCGCCGGACGGTCGCTGCGGCTCCAGACCATCGCCCGGTCGCCCAGCAGGTCGCCGGACTGCACGCCATCGGTGAGTTGCGGACGGTCCTTGACCGAGGCGATTACCGCTGGCGCCAGGCCAGGCAATAACAGGCCGGCGCCGACGGCTTGCATGACACGACGGCGACCGAGGTCGAATTCGCTCATGGGGTTCTCCCTTTAAAAGGAAAACTAAAGCATGCGCGCATGACACTGGCGTGAAATGCGATCCCTGTAGGCGCTGGCTTGCCAGCGAAAGCGGTCTGCCCAGGCGACATCAATATTGACTGTGGCCGCCTTCGCTGGCAAGCCAGCTCCTACAGGGGTTTGTGTCAGCGAAAGCGGTGTGTCAGGCGACATCCATATTGACTGTCCCACCGCCTTCGCTGGCAAGCCAGCTCCTACAGGGGTTTGTGTCAGGCGCTGACCGGCTCTATGGCCAGCTCCACCACTTCCGGCCGCTTGAGCAGCGCATACGCCACCGCCGTCAGCAGGCTCCCGGCCACAATCGCCAGCAGGTACAACAAGGCATGATTGATCGCATTCGGAATCGCCAGCACGAACAACCCGCCGTGCGGCGCCATCAGTTTGCAGCCGAAGTACATCGACAAGGCGCCGGTCAGCGCACCACCGGCAATGCTCGCCGGGATCACCCGCAACGGGTCTTTCGCGGCAAACGGAATCGCGCCTTCGGAGATAAAGCACAGCCCCAGCACCAACGCCGCTTTACCGGCCTCGCGTTCAGTCTGGGCGAACTTGCGCCGGGCGATGAAGGTGGCGATACCGAGACCGATCGGCGGCACCATGCCGGCGGCCATGGTCGCGGCCATCGGTGCATAACTCTGCGACGCCAGCAGTCCCACCGAGAAGGCATAAGCGGCTTTGTTGATCGGTCCGCCGAGGTCGACGCACATCATGCCGCCGAGCAACACACCGAGCAGGATCGCGTTGGTGGTGCCCATGCTGTCGAGGAAGTGCGTGAGCCCGGTGAGCATCCCGGCCACCGGTTTGCCGACCACGTAGATCATCACCAGGCCGGTGAACAGGCTCGCCAGCAACGGGATGATCAGGATCGGCTTCAGCGCTTCGAGACTTTGCGGCAAGCGCGCGTAGCGATTGATCGCCTGCGCCGCATAACCGGCGATGAAGCCGGCAATGATCCCGCCGATGAAACCGGCGCCCAGGGTGCTGGCCAGCAGACCGCCGATCATCCCCGGTGCCAGGCCCGGACGGTCTGCGATCGAGTAGGCGATGTAACCCGCCAGCAACGGCACCATCAGCTTGAACGCGGTCTCGCCCCCGATCTGCATCAGGGCGGCCGCGAGAGTGCCCTCCTCCTTGAACGCGGTGATGCCGAACACGAACGACAAGGCAATCATCAGGCCGCCCGCCACCACCATCGGCAGCATGAACGACACCCCGGTCAGCAGGTGTTTATAGACGCCGGTCTTCTCTTGCTTGGCCGGGCCTTTGCCGCCGGTGGCAGCCGTTTCCTGCGTGCCTTCAGCCAGCGCCTTGTTCAGCGTCGCTTCGGCTTGCTTGAGCGCAATGCCGGTGCCGCACCGGTAAATCTTCTTGCCGGCGAACCGCTCGGTGGCGACTTCGATGTCCGCCGCCAGCAACACCACATCGGCATCGGCAATGGCGGCGGCGCTCAACGGATTGCGCGCGCCGACCGAGCCCTGGGTTTCCACTTGCAGGTCGTAACCCAGGCGCTTGGCTGCCTGCTGCAAGGCTTCGGCAGCCATGAAGGTGTGGGCGACGCCGGTCGGGCAGGCGGTCACTGCGACCAGCCGCGGGGCGTTTTTGATCACAGCCGCAGGCTCGGTGACCGTTTGCGGGGCGACGTATACCCGGGCTTCTTCAGCACCCCGGCGCAGCACCGCTTCGACATCTTGCAGGGCCTGGGCCGGCGTGCTCTGGAACACCCGCTTGCCGACGAATCGCGACAGGTCCACCGGTGCGCTGGTCACCAACAGTACCCACTCGGCGGCTTCGATCGTGGCCGCCGACAATTGACGCTCCGGATGCGCGGCATCGGTGACTTCGACGCTGGTGCTCCAGCCCTGACGCTGGGCTGCGGCATCGAGCAACCGCGCGCACAGCACACTGGTGACCATGCCGTTCGGGCAGGCCGTAACAATGGCTAACTTCATGACTAACCCTCTTATTGTTCTGTCAGGGGGCGTATGCGCACACCCTGTTCGAGCCGCGCCAATTGCGCGACGTCGCCGATGCCGAAACCGATCTGGGTGACCGCCATCGCGGCAATCGCCGTGGCGGTGCGCAGGGTCTGTTCAGGCGTGTCGGCGCTGAGCAGACCGTGAAGCATGCCGGCCAGTAGCGAATCGCCCGCACCCACGGTGCTGGCGACGCTGACCTTGGGCGGCGCGGCATGCAAGGCCGAACCGACACTGAACCAGTTCACCCCCTCGGCACCGTGGGAAATCACCACGTGTTCGATGCCTTGAGCGTGCAAGCGGCTCGCGGCCTCGGCCTGGGCAGTGACCGAAACCACCTCGCAACCGAGCACGTCGGCCAGCTCTTCGGTGTTGGGCTTGATCAGCCACGGCGCGGCCTTGAGCCCGGCACGCAAGGCTGCACCGCTGGAGTCCAGCGCCACGTTCAGCCCGAGGTTTTTCAACCGCACAATCAACGCCTGCAGCCATTCGGGGCTGATGCCTTGGGGCAGACTGCCGGCAACGACGACCGCATCATGACCGGGCGCCAGTTGCTCCAGGCGATCGAGCAACGCCTGCTGCGCCGCTTCACTGACCAGGGGTCCGGGACCATTGATGTCGGTAATGCGTCCATCGCTTTCCGCCAGTTTGATGTTGCTGCGCGTTTCGCCGGGGACGCGAATGAACGCGTCGATAAAACCGCGCTTGGCGAACAGTGCTTCGAACGCCTGGGGATTATCTTCGCCGAGAAAACCGCTGACCGTGAGCTGATGCCCAAGGTCCGCCAGCACCTGCGCCACGTTCACCCCTTTGCCGGCGGCGTGGGTGTGCATCTCGTCGCTGCGGTTGACCTGTCCGGGGTCCAGGCGCGGCAACTGGACGGTGAGGTCCAGTGCCGGATTAAGGGTCAGGGTCAAGATCTTGGCCATTACAGGGCCTCCACTAATGCGCGCACTTCATTTGCGCTGCCCACGGCCAGGGCCTGTTGGGCAAGGGTTTGAGTCTGGGCCAGGCTGAGTTCGCGGATGCGCGCCTTGACCTCGGCAATGCTGCGGCCCGACACGCTGAGCTCATCCACCCCCAGTCCGACCAGCACCGGCACCGCCAGCGGGTCGGCCGCCAACTCGCCGCACACGCCGACCCACTTGCCATGGGCATGAGCCGCCCGCACGGTGATGTCGATCAGTTGCAGCACCGCCGGGTGCAAGCCGTCAGCCTGGGCCGACAAGGTTGGATGGCCGCGGTCGATGGCCAGGGTGTATTGGGTCAGGTCGTTGGTGCCGACGCTGAAGAAGTCGACTTCCTTGGCCAGCACCGGCGCCAGCAAAGCCGCCGACGGCACTTCGATCATGATCCCCAATTGCAGATCGGCCACGGGGATTTCCAGGCGCAGGCGTTCGGTCATGTCCCGGGCCTGACGCCACTCATCGACGCTACCGACCATGGGAAACATGATGCGCAGCGGACGGTTATCCGCCGCACGGAGCAAGGCGCGCAATTGCGCCTCCATGATGTGCGGGCGTTGCAGGGTCAGGCGAATGCCGCGCACACCGAGGAACGGGTTTTCCTCTTTGGCGATCGGCCAATACGGCAGCGGTTTGTCGCCACCGACATCGAGGGTGCGCACCACCAGCGGCCGACCGGCCAGGCCATCGAGCACGCGACGGTATTCGACTTCCTGGGTGGCCTCGTCCGGCGCTTGCGAGTGGGCCATGAAAATCAGTTCGGTGCGCAGCAGGCCAATGCCTTCGGCGCCCTGCTCCACCGCGCTGGTGACGCCGGCGCTTTCGCCGATGTTGGCGAACACTTCCACGGCGTGGCCGTCGGTGGTCAATGCCGGTTGATGGCGTTGTTCGGCGGCGGCCTTGAGGCGTTGCTCGCGGGTGTCACGTTCTTCGGTGGCGCGCTGCAAGGTGGCCGCGTCGGCGTCCACGTGCAGGCGACCGCGTTGGCCATCGAGCAGCAACGGCGTGCCCGGCGCCAGCAGCAATACCGCCGCACCCGCGCCCACCAACGCTGGAATACCCAGGGCCCGGGCGACGATGGCGCTGTGAGCGGTGGCACCGCCACGGGCGGTGAGAATGCCGGCGACGCGAGTCGGGTCGAGACGGGCAACGTCCGACGGGCCGACTTCATCCATCACCAGAATGTACGGCTGCTCGGGCTCGCTCGGGGTTTCGACACCACAGAGTTGCGCCAGCACCCGCCGACCGATATCGCGCAAGTCGGCGGCACGTTCGGCGAGCAAGGCGTCCTGCAACGACTCCTGCTGTTTGGCAGCCGCTTCAATCACCGCCATCCACGCCGCTTCGGCGCTTTCCCCTTGCTTGAGGCGGGTGGCGACTTCATCGGTCAATTCCGGGTCGTCGAGCATTTCCTGGTGGGTGATGAAGATCTCGCGAATCGCCTTGGATTTGCTGCGCTCGATCAGGCCTTCGATGTCGCGACGCACCTGCGCCAGCGCCTGCTGGAGACGCTCGCGCTCGATGGCGGCGGACTCACCGCGCAGCGGGTATTCAATGGCTTGCAGCACTTGAATGTGCGCCGGGCCAATCGCGATGCCCGGTGCGGCGGCGATGGCCTGAACCAGACTGCCGGACGCTGGCGCAAGGATGACCTCGGCCACATCGGCGATCACTTCGCGCTGTTGGCTCACGGCTGGCAGCGGCTCGACTTCTTCACCGAGGCCTTCTTCGATGGCGGCCATCAAGGCCGGCAAGGCATCGGCGGCGATGCTCGGTTCGGCGACAAACTCCAGCACCTGACCGCGCCGGGCGCCGAGGCTGAGCAGCTTGCTCAAGCTCTTCACCGACACCGCGCTGTCCTGGCCATCGACGATGCGCACACGAATTTCGCCTTCGAAACTTTTCGCCAGTTGCGCGAGGATTTTTGCCGGACGCGCATGCAGTCCGTGGGCATTGGCCAGGGCGATGCGCGCGCTCGGCCAGTCCGCCGGCAGTTCGCCACCGAGTACTTCGAGGACCTTGCGGCTGCTGGTGGCGCGACCCAACTCATGGCCACGACCTTCGATCAACAATGCACACAGCCGCTCCAGCAACGCCTGATGGGCTTCACCAAGGCTGGCCAGGCAGAACAGACCGCTCAACGGCTGGCCGAGATAACGCATCGGCTTGTCCGGGGTGACGAAGGCCAGGCCCGGACGCTTGACCGTTTGCTCACTGTGCAACCACCACAGGCCGTCGCCCAGCGGCAACGCTTCGACCTGCTGCAGCACCGCGGAGAAACCGTTGCTCACGCAGTCGGCCTGACGCAATAAACGCGCACCGCGCCAGACCAGCTCTTCGAAATCATCGGCAGACACACCGAGGCCGATCATCTGCGCATCCAGCGCCAGCTCCTGCGGCGCGCCTTGCAGCAGTTTCAGCAAGGCTTCGGCGGAACTGGCGCGGCGCAGGGCCTGGCCCAGGTCGGTCTCGCCAAGCGCTCGGGTCAGCAGTTGCAGCAGGCGCAGGTGTTCGTCGGATTTGGCCGCAATACCGATCGCCAGGTAGACGATCTGACCGTCGCCCCAATCCACGCCCTCGGGAAACTGCATCAGCCGCACCCCGGTGGAAAACACCTGGTCGCGGGTTTCCGGAGTACCGTGGGGGATGGCAATACCTTGACCGAGAAAGGTCGAGCCCTGGGCTTCGCGCGCCTGCAAGCCGGCGAGATACCCCTCGGCCACCAGACCATCGGCGACCAGGTGCCGGGCCAGCAGGTTCAACGCCGTGGACTTGTCCACAGCCGATTGGCCCATGGAAATCTGCTCTATGGTGAGCTCGAGCATGCTTTCTCCTTTTTGGTGCCTGGGCACCAGGTATTGTTGTGAATGTTCAGCTTAGGCGCTGGGTACGAGCTTTTCAGAAGCCATTTGGCAGTTTCGCGGCAGAACCGGACAAATGCGCCTTAAACGTAGAAAATACGCTTGCTGAAACGTTTAATCTAGATTGATTGGCACGTTACTCGATAATGTCTCATCCTTGAAGCCCAACTTGTCGGATGCGTTGAGACAAGGGTCGCCTGCCTGAATCGGGTAGGATTGGCGAAAATGTCGCGGCACGCTCGAAAAAACAAGGAAATCCCGGGTTGAAACTCAGTGATATTGCACAGTTGGCCGGTGTGTCCGTTACCACCGCCAGTTATGTCATCAATGGCAAGGCCGAACAGCAACGCATCAGCAGTGCCACCGTCGAACGCGTGCGCGCGGTCGTCGAACAACATGGCTTCACGCCCAACCCCCAGGCCGCCGGACTGCGCAGTCGGCACACCCGCACCCTGGGCTTCATTCTGCCGGACCTGGAAAACCCCAGTTACGCGCGGATCGCCAAACTGCTGGAACAAGGCGCCCGGGCGCGCGGCTATCAATTGTTGATCGCCAGCTCCGACGATGCGCCGGACAGCGAACGGCAGTTGCTGCAACTGTTCCGCGCCCGACGCTGCGATGCACTGATCGTCGCCAGCTGCCTGCCGGCCGGTGATGACAGTTACCGTCAGTTGCAAGCCAAGGGCATTCCGATCATCGCCATCGACCGGGTGATGGAGCCTGAGCATTTCTGCTCGGTGATCAGCGATGACCGCGAGGCCAGCCTGCAGCTCACGCGCAGTCTGCTTGAGCCGTTGCCCAAGCAGATCGCGCTGATCGGCGCCCGCCCGGAACTGAGCATCAGCCAGGAGCGTGCGGCCGGTTTCAAACAGGCGTTGGCCGGGTTTGACGGCGACATCCTGATCGAACACGGCGAATCGTTCAGCCGCGAGTGCGGCAAACAGTTGATGGACGAATTGCTCCAGCGCCTGGGCCATTTGCCGGATGCGCTGGTGACCACGTCCTATGTGCTGCTGCAGGGCGTGTTCGATGCCTTGCACGATTTCCCGCTGAAATCCCGCCCGCTGCGCCTCGGCACCTTTGGCGACACGCAGTTGCTGGACTTCCTGCCATTGCCGGTCAATGCCATGGCCCAACAGCATCAACTGATTGCCGACAAGGCCCTGGCGCTGGCGCTGGCCGCCATCGAGCAGTCCGATTACCAACCCGGCGTGCAAGCCATCGCGCGGACCTTCAAGCAGCGCATTCGCCAGGACTGAATCGTGGAGCTGATCGACAGCCACACTCATCTGGATTTCCCGGACTTCGACGAGGACCGCCAGGCGCTGCTGGCCGAAAGCCGCGCCCTGGGGGTGCGGCGGATGGTGGTGCTGGGCGTGTATCAGGGCAACTGGCAGCGGGTCTGGGCGCTGGTGCAAAGCGATCCCGACCTGCATGCGGCGTTCGGTTTGCACCCGGTGTATCTGGATGACCATCGCCCTGAAGACCTGAAAACACTCGGCGACTGGCTGACGCGGTTGGCCGGTCATCGACAGGTGTGTGCAGTGGGCGAGATCGGCCTGGATTACTTCATCGAGACCCTCGATCGCGAACGTCAGCAGGGGCTGTTCGAGGCGCAGCTTGGGCTGGCAAATGACTTCAATCTGCCCGCGCTGATCCATGTCCGGCGCAGCCACGCGGCGGTGATTGCCACGCTCAAACGGTTCAAGTTGCAACGCGCGGGGATCATCCACGCTTTCGCTGGCAGCAAGGAAGAGGCCCGCGAGTACATCAAGCTCGGTTTCAAACTCGGTCTCGGTGGCGCCGCGACCTGGCCACAGGCACTGCGCATGCACCGGGTCCTTGCCGAACTGCCGCTGGATTCGGTGGTACTGGAAACCGACTCACCGGACATGGCGCCCGCGATGTTTCCCGGGCAACGCAACAGCCCGGCGCATTTGCCGGCGATCTGCGAGGCGCTGGCGGGGATCATGGCGGTCAGCCCCGAGCAACTGGCGGCTGCGAGCACCGCCAATGCCTGTGAGTTGTTCAACTGGTAACTCAGTTGTGCACACAATCCCTTGTGGGAGCGGGCTTGCTCGCGAAAGCGGCATGACAGTCGACATAGATGTTGAATATCAGTCAGCCTTCGCGAGCAAGCCCGCTCCCACATTTACTCGCGGTGTGGCACTACACCCGGAACGCGCTGATCAGCTGCTTGAGCTCCACCACCTGAGCCGACAACGCACGACTGGCATCCTCGGTCCGGCTCGCACCTTCGGCGGTCCGCTCGCCGGCGCGGTTGATCTCGACGATGTTCTGGTCGATGTCGTGAGCCACGGCGGTTTGCTGCTCCACTGCGGCTGCGATCTGCTGGTTCTGGTCAACGATCATGCCGACGGCACCGAGAATGTTTTCCAGCGCCTGCTGGACCTTTTCCGACTGCCCTACGGTGCCGCTGGCCATCTGATGGCTGGCGCCCATGGCCTTCACCGCAGCGCCGACACCGCTGTGCAGCCTGGCGATCATCTGCTCGATTTCTTCGGTCGATTGCTGAGTACGCTTGGCCAGGGTCCGGACCTCATCCGCCACCACCGCAAAACCCCGGCCCTGCTCACCGGCCCGGGCGGCTTCGATGGCGGCGTTGAGGGCCAGCAAATTGGTTTGCTCGGCGATGCTCTTGATCACTTCCAGGACGCGACTGATGGACTGGCTGTCGCTGGCCAGTTGATTGATCACCCGCACCGACTGATCGATTTCGTTGGCCAGTGCCGCGATGCTGCCCTGTTGGGACTCCACGAGCCCGCGACCGCTGATGGTCTCGTCGTTGACGCTGTGGGCGCTGCTGACCGCCGCAGCGGCACTGCGCGCCACCTCCAGAGAGGTCGCCGACATCTGGTTCATCGCCGTGGCGACCTGCTCGATCTGCGAACGCTGCCCTGCGACTGCCTGGCTACTCTGGGTGGAGACGTTTTCGACCTGCCCGGCCTGGCGCTCGACCTCGCCGACGGTCTGCCCCACCCGCTCGATCAAGTCATGGATTTTCTTCACGGTGCCGTTGAACACCTCGCCCAACTCGCCCAGTTCATCGCGACTGTTGGCATTGAAGGTCACCGTCATGTCGCCGGCCGCCACCTTGTCCATCATCGCGCCCAGGTGTTTGAGCGTGGTGCGGGTCGACGCGTAGAAGCCGCCGTAAAGGTAAAAAATCAACACGAACACCACCGACAACGCCACAGTCTGCAACACCATGTGAGTGCGGTTCTGATCCAGCCGCTGCTGCAATTGAGTGCCCAGAAACGTCAGGGTGGCTTCGTTGAGTTGATAGGTCTGATCCATCAGGCCCGTAACCTGATCGTAAAAGGCCTGCCATGGCGCATCGAGGGTGTCGGCCATCACCACCTGCTCCTCGAACAGCTCGATGGCTTTTTTCAGCGACGCTTTACTGCTCTCCGCCTGACCGGCCAGGGTTTGCTGCGCCGCGTTGCTTGAACCCAGCGCATCTTGCAACTTCAACCCGTATTCGGCGTGCAGTTTTTCGATCTGTGCCAGTAGCTCGTCGAAACGGGTGCTCGAGGATGAATTGAGAAAACCCTGCCCCAGGGAGTAAGCACCCATGGCTCGACCATCGCCCAGGGTCTGGGTGATGAGGGGGGTGACGTGGGTGATGAGTTCGCTCAGCTGTCGCATGTCGCTTTGGTTGTCGCGGCTGAGCCCGGCCTGACTGGCGACGATCTGGCTGAAGATTTGCGCATTGCCCAGCAACTTGCCGATCAGCGCACTTTTGCTTTGCATCGAGGTTTCCGCCTGCTGGGCCTTGAACGCAGCAATCATTTCATCGCGCTTGGCGTCGAATACGCTGATTTGCTCCGGATCGGTCGCCATCGCCGCCAACCCTTGCATACGCGCGAGGACGCTTTGCTCCAAGGCATTGATCTTGCCCTCGACATTGCTGGCCTTGCCGGATTGACCGAGGGTGACGTTGATCTGTACCAGGTTGTTCAGGGTCTCCAGGTCGCGCCGCAAGGTCAGGCTGCTGCCCAGCAGGTCGAGGCTTTGCAGTTCGACCCGGGTGCCCTGGAATTCGCGATAGGAATCGCGTACCAGATAAAAGTTGGTCACCAGCATCGGCACGAGGAACAGTACGCTGATCAGACTGAACTTCATCCCGAAACTCAGGCGGTTCATCAGCGCGACGGCGGGATAGAGCAAGCTCTTCACGGGTAGTCTCCCTTGGATTTCTTATTTTTATTCAGGCACGGATCGAGAGCAGATTGCCACTATTCGACGCGGTCTCTGTATAACTTAAATCGGCGGGAGGTTTTGTAACTTAAGGTTAACGGCAAAAGATCGTCCGAAGGTTCGGGCCGCGTTCGGACGATCTTTTAATCTTTATGCACCCATCAGGGCAGGACAGTCCACAGCGCAAAACCCGCATACCAGAGCACTGCCGCGCGCAGCAGCAGTTCCCAGATCCGGTCGAGGCTGTTGATGCCATCCGGGCCGACCACCGGTGCCGGAATTTCACCCGCCACCAGTCCGACCTTCTCGATCAACCGGGCGGCGCTGATGTTCCAGTTCAGCAGCTCGTGCAACATCACCCGGCCGACCGCGACAAAGTTGCCGACCAAGGCAAAACTCGCCGCCAGCAACCGCACCGGCACCCAATCGAACGCGTGACGCAGTTGTGCCGCGCGCTCGACCACGGCCGGGTTCTGCCCGTGTTCTTCGGCCAGCGCCAGCAGTCGATAGCTCAGCGCGGCGACCGGCCCCAGCAGGAAATACCAGAAAATCACCGCAAAGAAGCTCTGGTACGCCTCCCACAACAGATGCCCCTGGACCCGCTCCAGCAACTGGTCGGCGCTGTCGGCGCAGATTCCCAGGTCACGTTGCGCCACGTGGGCGGCGGCCTGCAGGTCTTCCCGACGCCAGGCATCGCGAAACGGGCCGAGACCGGCCAGCAGATCACCGCGGCCCAGGCTGTAAATCACCACCAGCAAATGCACGGGCAACGCCAGCAGACCGTAGGCCACCGGTTCCAGCACCAGCAACAGCAAGCCCAGCAGCGCCACGGGCAACAACACCAGCACCAGCAGGATCAGCCATGGCCGATTGACCAGACGTGCACTGGCCTCAAGCTTGTGCAGTTCGCGCACCCAACCGCCATCACGCTGGACCCGATGGCGCAGGGCCGAGAACTTCTCTATCCAGACCGCCAACAGCAACACCAGAAAACTCATTGTTGTTCCTCTTTTTCCAGAGCGGCGCGATAGCGTGCCCAGTCGAACGCTGGCCCCGGATCGGTTTTGCGGCCAGGGGCGATGTCGCTATGCCCGCAGATGCGTTGCGCGGTGATGGCTGTGAAGGTGCTTTGCAGCTGCCGGGTCAGGGCCGTCAACGCCTCATACTGCGCATCGGTGAACGGCAGATCATCCGTGCCTTCGAGCTCGATGCCCACGGAAAAATCGTTACAGGTTTCCCGACCTTCAAAACTCGAGACGCCGGCGTGCCAGGCGCGCTCGAGACACGAGACAAACTGAGTGACAGTGCCATCACGTTCGATCAGGAAGTGCGCCGACACGCGCAGGTCGGCGATTCCTGCAAAGTAGGGATGCTCCGTGACATCCAGACGATTCTGGAAAAATTCCTGCACCTTGCCGGTGGCGAACTGTGCCGGCGGCAGGCTGATGTTGTGGATCACCAGCAGGGAAATTTCGCCCGGGGGGCGCGCATTGAAGTTGGGCGATGGGCATACATTCACGCCCTGACACCAACCGCTCGCGGGGTCCAACTGCATACAGATTCCTTCAACGACGACTGTGTTGGCGCCCAGTATGCCGCGATAGACCCTCAGGGCGCGATCACTTGCCGCGATTGAGCCGTTGCAGGGTGCCGATCACCGACGCCAGGGCCGCTCGAACGGCGAATCGACCGGATGCAGGTCCCAGAGTGATGGCAAAGACGCTGATGCCTTGGGTTGCTCCCCGCCATGGCCCTATAATCGAACCACTTTGTTTGTGGAGTCTGTTATGCCGAATCTACGTCTCGCCGATCTGACCGCCGAAATCGAAGCCAACGTGCGCCGTGCGTTGCGCGAAGACATCGGCAGCGGCGACATCACCGCACAGCTGATCCCGGCCGAACGTCTGGCCAAAGCCACCATCATCACTCGCGACGCCGCCGTCATCGCCGGCACCGCATGGGTCGACGCGGTTTTCCGGCAACTGGACCCGCGGGTTGCCGTGCATTGGCAAGTGAACGATGGCGAACGGGTGAAACCCAATCAGGTGCTGTTCCACCTCGAGGGCCCGGCACGCTCGCTGCTGACCGGCGAACGCAGCGCGTTGAACTTCCTGCAATTGCTGTCGGGGGTTGCTACCCGTGCGCAGGACCTGGCGGATTTCGTGGCCCAGACTCAAGTGAAACTGCTGGACACCCGCAAGACCCTGCCCGGGCTGCGCCTGGCCCAGAAGTACGCCGTGACCTGCGGCGGTTGCCATAATCACCGCATTGGCCTGTATGACGCCTTCCTGATCAAGGAAAACCATATCGCCGCCTGCGGTGGCATTCCCGAGGCCATCAACGCCGCGCACAAGATTGCCCCGGGCAAACCGGTGGAGATCGAAGTGGAAAGCCTGGATGAGCTCAAAGAAGCGCTGGCGGCCGGTGCCGACATCATCATGCTCGATGAGTTGAGCCTGGATGACATGCGCGAAGCGGTGCGCCTGAACGGCGGCAAGGCGAAGCTGGAGGCCAGCGGCGGGATCAACGAAAGTACGCTGCTGCCGATTGCGCAGACCGGGGTGGATTACATTTCGATCGGCGCGATGACCAAGGATGTGAAGGCTGTCGATCTGTCGATGCGCTTGAGCCTTTGATCACACGACTGTGAAATGAATAACTGTAGGAGCTGGCTTGCAGCGAAAGCGGTGGATCAGTCGACATCGTTATCGACTGAAAGGACGCCTTCGCTGGCAAGCCAGCTCCTACAGGGGTCAGACCACCAGATTATTCATCTCGCAGTACTCTTCCCACTCGACGCCCAATACCTCGGCCGCCTCCTTGTGCAGCACCAGGCGCGCCGCCTCGAACTCTTCAGGGCTCGAGGTGTACTTGAGCGTCAGCTCCCAAGGCTGCAAGCCCTGGGATTCCGCCTCATCCTCGAACGCCCACTGGATCTGGTCTTTCTGATCATCGGCGGGCAAGTCCTTGATCTCTTCAGCGAGCTGGGGGGATTCCAGCAAGTATTTCTTCAGCGCTTCTTCGTGCCGGGCTTCTTGAGTCAATTCTTTAACGGTCATGTCGTTCTCTCTGATCTTGGGGAATGGAAGATGGATCTGGATCATCAAGGATCTCTCTGACGCAAAAAACCGTGCAAACCCGGTTTATCTGGCCTTCAGAACCATTCGGGATCATCTGAAAACAAAGTGTCGCTGGTGCCCGAGACAGGAATCGAACCTGCGACCTTCGCGTTACGAGTGCGCTGCTCTACCGGCTGAGCTACACGGGCGGTGGGCTAAACCTAGCACTGACCATGGAGTCAGGCAACTTCGCTTACCGTAAAAGCAAAAGATCGCAGGCTGCGATCTTTTGATCTTTCTGTACAGAGCAAAAAAAAATGCCCCGCAGCTTTCACTGCGGGGCATTTCTACAACGTTGGAACGGTCAGGCGTTGGGCGTGATTAAACGCCCGAAGCCTTGGCCGCTGCCACGTCTTTGATGGACAGCTTGATACGGCCGCGGTTGTCCACGTCCAGTACCAGTACTTCCACTTCCTGGCCTTCTTTGAGGATGTCGGTCACTTTCTCAACGCGAGCGTCGCTCAGCATCGAGATGTGAACCAGACCGTCCTTGCCAGGCAGGATGTTGACGAATGCGCCGAAGTCGACGATGCGCTCAACCTTGCCGACGTAGATCTTGCCGATCTCGGCTTCAGCGGTGATGCCCAGAACGCGCTGACGTGCTGCTTCAGCCGCTTCCTTGGTTTCGCCGAAGATCTTGATCGAGCCGTCGTCTTCGATGTCGATCGAAGCCTTGGTCTCTTCACAGATCGCACGAATGGTCGCGCCGCCTTTACCGATGACATCACGGATTTTGTCGGTGTCGATTTTCATCGCGATCATGGTCGGAGCATTTTCCGACAGTTCGGTGCGGGACTGACCAATGATCTGGTTCATCTGACCGAGGATGTTCAGGCGCGCTTCCAGGGCTTGGCCCAGAGCGATTTCCATGATCTCTTCGGTGATGCCCTTGATCTTGATGTCCATCTGCAGCGCGGTAACACCTTTGGCGGTACCCGCTACTTTAAAGTCCATGTCGCCCAGGTGGTCTTCGTCACCCAGGATGTCGGTCAGGACGGCGAACTTCTCGCCTTCTTTAACCAGACCCATGGCGATACCGGCAACCGGTGCCTTCATCGGAACGCCAGCGTCCATCAGGGCCAGGGAAGCGCCGCAGACCGAAGCCATGGAGCTCGAACCGTTGGACTCGGTGATTTCCGACACCACACGGATGGTGTACGGGAACACGTCGGCAGCAGGCAGCATGGCTGCAATCGAACGACGGGCCAGACGGCCGTGACCGATTTCGCGACGACCGGCGCCACCCATGCGACCACATTCACCTACCGAGAACGGAGGGAAGTTGTAGTGCAGCATGAACGGGTCTTTTTTCTCGCCTTCCAGGGTGTCCAGCAGCTGTGCGTCACGGGCGGTGCCCAGCGTCGCGACTACCAGGGCCTGGGTTTCGCCACGGGTGAACAGTGCCGAACCGTGGGTCTTTGGCAGAACACCGACTTCGATGTTCAACGGACGTACGGTCTTGGTGTCGCGGCCGTCGATACGTGGCTTGCCGTTTACGATGTTTTCGCGAACGGTGCGGTATTCGATTTCGCCGAAGGCAGCTTTCACTTCGCTGGAAGAAGGCTGGCCTTCTTCACCGGACAGCTTGGCAACCACCTGGTCTTTCAGCTCACCCAGGCGAGCGTAACGGTCGGCCTTGATGGTGATGGTGTAAGCCTGGGAGATCGCGTCGCCGAACTCGGCACGGATAGCGCCCAGCAGAGCGGTGGCTTCAGGCGCAGGAGCCCAGGTCCAGGTTGGCTTGGCAGCTTCAGCGGCCAGTTCTTTAACGGCGTTGATCACCACCTGGAACTCGTCGTGAGCAAACAGTACCGCGCCCAGCATCTGGTCTTCGGTCAGCTCTTTGGCTTCCGATTCAACCATCAACACGGCTTCCGACGTACCGGCAACGACCATGTCCAGGCTCGAAGCTTTCTGTTGTTCGTAAGTCGGGTTCAACAGGTAGCCGGTGCTTTCGTGGAAGGCAACACGGGCAGCGCCGATCGGGCCATCGAAAGGAATGCCGGAGATGGCCAGTGCAGCCGAGGTACCGATCATCGCAGCGATGTCCGGATCGGTCTTCTTGCTGGTGGACACGACGGTGCAGACAACCTGCACTTCGTTCATGAAGCCTTCTGGGAACAGCGGACGGATCGGACGGTCGATCAGTCGGGAAGTCAGGGTTTCTTTCTCGGAAGGACGGCCTTCGCGCTTGAAGAAACCGCCAGGGATCTTACCGGCAGCGTAAGTCTTTTCCTGGTAGTGAACGGACAGGGGGAAGAAGCCCTTGCCTGGATCGGCTTGCTTGGCGCCGACCACAGTCACCAACACGCTGACGTCGTCGTCAACGGTGACCAATACTGCGCCGGAGGCCTGACGGGCGATACGGCCAGTCTCGAGGGTAACGGTCGACTGACCGAACTGGAATTTTTTGATTACCGGGTTCACGGTGTCCTACCTTCTTTGTGGCTCTTGGGGAACTTGTCTTCTTGCGAAATTCTTGGGCAACGCCGGGAATCGGCCCGACTGTCATTGTCCAGGTGCTGCGTTCAGGTAAAGCAGGTGTCCAGATAAAACTTGAGGCTGGGAGCCTGCCATGCGCCAGCGGGAAACCCGCTGACGAACGACAGACAACCAACCTCTAGCGCAATCGCTTATTAGCGACGCAGACCCAGGCGACCGATCAGAGCCTGGTAACGGCCCAGATCCTTGCCTTTCAGGTAGTCCAGCAGCTTACGACGCTGGTTTACCATGCGGATCAGACCACGACGGGAGTGGTGATCTTTACCGTTGGCCTTGAAGTGACCTTGCAGTTTGTTGATGTTGTGGGTCAGCAGTGCAACTTGCACTTCTGGCGAACCAGTGTCACCAACAGCTTGCTGGTAGTCAGCTACGATTTGAGCTTTTTCTTGAACGTCGAGAGCCATGAGGCAATCCTTTTATCAGGAAACTGTTTCAGAAAAACAGTTTCAACAGGCCAGGGACAAATCCCTGTATCTAAAAATGAGTAGTGACCGTGCCTGTTGACAGCCACCCTCGTCCGGTCATTCTGACCGAATCAGTCGACGCGGCGCGATGCGCCCGTCTTCGCTCACTTCACCGATACCGATGAAGCGACCGTTGTGATCCTGTACCCGTACCATGCCGAACTTCGGTGCATCCGGGGCGCGTACCGGCTGGCCGTTAAGCCAGTAGAACGAGCTGTGCTCCGAGAACTGCAACAGTGGCCAATCCAGCAGGCCGCTGTCCGATGGCATCAGGAAGCGATCGACCGCTTCGTTGCCGCCTTCGGCATGTACCGCTTCCAGCTCTTCCAGGGTGACCGTCTGCGCCAGGGTGAAAGGCCCGGCCTGGGTACGTCGCAATTCAGCAACGTAAGCGCCACAACCGAGTTGCTCACCGATATCCTCCACCAGGGTGCGGATATAGGTGCCTTTGCTGCAATCCACCGCCAGCCGCGCAGTATCACCTTCAAAGACCAGCAATTCCAAGCGCGCAATAGTAACAGAACGCGGTTCGCGCTCCACTACTTCGCCTGCACGGGCCAGCTTGTACAGCGGCTGGCCATCACGCTTGAGCGCCGAGTACATCGGCGGTATCTGACTGATTTGCCCACGAAAACCGGGCAACACCGCTTCGACATCGGCGCGACCAACGGTCACCGGCCGCTCCAGCAAAACTTCACCTTCGGCATCGGCCGTGGTGGTGGTCTTGCCCAGCTGCGCCAGGGTTTCATAGGCTTTGTCGGAATCGAGCAGGTACTGCGAGAACTTTGTAGCCTCGCCGAAGCACAACGGCAACACGCCGGTGGCCAGCGGATCGAGACTGCCGGTATGCCCGGCCTTCTCGGCGTTCAGCAGCCAGCGAACCTTCTGCAACGCGGCGTTGGAGGTAAACCCCAGCGGTTTGTCGAGCAGAATGATGCCACTGACGTTACGACGGATGCGTTTGACCTGAGCCACCGATTACTCCTTGGCGTCTTCGGGTTCAGCGGCTACCGGGCGCTGACTGTCTTCAGCCACCGCACGCTCGATCAGGGCCGACAGGTGCGCGCCACGCACGACGCTTTCGTCGTAGTGGAAGTGCAACTGCGGAACGCTGCGCAACTTCATTTCGCGGGCCAACTGCATGCGCAGGAAACCGGCGGCGGAGTTGAGCACCTTGATGCTTTGCGCGATGTCTTCGGCGTTGTCCTGGCCCATCACGGTGATGAAAATCTTGGCGTGACCGACGTCACGGCTGACTTCAACAGCGGTAATGGTGACCAGGCCGACGCGCGGGTCTTTGACTTCACGACGGATCAGCTGTGCCAGCTCACGCTGCATCTGATCGCCGATACGTTGGGTACGGCTGTATTCTTTTGCCATGTCTTGTTACCTGTTACTGCCTCACGGTGAAACCCGTGTGGTCTGAAAGCGGCAAACGCCCGGCCTGACAGAAGCCAGACCGGGCGTTGCGTTTAGAGTCCGACTGATGCGCCGCGCAGTTGAACGCGGCGGGCCATCACGGCTCTTGAAGTGCGCGAGTTAGAGGCTGCGAGCAACCTGAACCTTCTCGAAGACTTCGATCTTGTCACCGACTTTGACGTCGTTGTAGCTCTTCACGCCGATACCGCATTCCATGCCGGCACGTACTTCGGAAGCGTCATCCTTGAAGCGGCGCAGGGATTCCAGCTCGCCTTCGAAGATAACGATGTCTTCACGCAGTACACGGATTGGACGGTTACGGTGAACAACACCTTCGATAACCATGCAACCGGCGATCGCGCCAAACTTCGGCGAACGGAACACGTCACGCACTTCAGCAGTACCCAGGATGTTCTCGCGAACATCGCTGCCCAGCATACCGGTGAGGGCTTTCTTGACGTCTTCGATGATGTCGTAGATCACGTTGTAGTAACGCATATCCAGACCTTCCTGCTCGACGATCTTGCGAGCGCCAGCATCGGCACGCACGTTGAAGCCGAACAGTACAGCATTGGAGGCCAGTGCCAGGTTGGCGTCGGACTCGGTGATACCACCGACACCGCCACCGACAACACGCACTTGCACTTCGTCGTTACCCAGGCCGTTCAAGGCGCCGTTCAACGCTTCGAGGGAACCACGGACGTCGGATTTGAGGACGATGTTAAGCGTCTTCTTCTCTGCCTGACCCATGTTCTCGAAGATGTTTTCCAGCTTGCCGGCGTGAGCACGAGCCAGCTTGACTTCGCGGAACTTGCCTTGACGGAACAGAGCCACTTCACGGGCTTTCTTCTCGTCCGACAGCACGCTCATCTCGTCGCCAGCGTCCGGGGTACCGTCCAGGCCGAGGATCTCGACAGGGATGGAAGGACCGGCTTCCTTGATTGGCTTACCGTTCTCGTCGAGCATGGCACGTACACGGCCGTAGTTCGAACCGACCAGGACCATGTCGCCTTGGCGCAGGGTACCGTCTTGAACCAGAACGGTTGCAACCGGGCCACGACCCTTGTCGAGACGCGACTCAACCACAACACCGCGACCTGGGGCCGATGGGGTTGCTTTCAGTTCGAGTACTTCAGCTTGCAGCAGGACCGCTTCGA
The DNA here is from genome assembly GCF_002029345.1 of Pseudomonas sp. VI4.1. NCBI lineage: Bacteria > Pseudomonadati > Pseudomonadota > Gammaproteobacteria > Pseudomonadales > Pseudomonadaceae > Pseudomonas > Pseudomonas sp. VI4.1. Next base: position 39,617 of record NZ_MULM01000158.1, on the reverse strand, counting down.
GCAGATCGTCTACGCCAGTACCGACTTTCGCCGAGACGGAAACGAACGGCGTATCACCGCCCCACTCTTCGGAAGTCACGCCGTGAACCGACAGTTCGCTGCGGATGCGATCGAGATCAGCGCCCGGCTTGTCGATTTTGTTCACTGCAACAACCAGTGGAACACCAGCGGCCTTGGCGTGCTGGACAGCTTCAATGGTCTGCGGCATCACGCCGTCGTCCGCTGCAACTACCAGGATCACGATGTCGGTCGCCTTGGCACCACGGGCACGCATTGCGGTAAACGCGGCGTGACCAGGGGTGTCGAGGAAGGTGACCATGCCGCGCTCGGTTTCAACGTGGTACGCACCGATGTGCTGGGTGATACCGCCGGCTTCGCCAGCAGCTACCTTGGCACGACGGATGTAGTCGAGCAGCGAAGTCTTACCATGGTCAACGTGGCCCATTACGGTCACAACTGGCGCACGGGAGAACGTCTCACCTTCAAACTTCAAGGACTCGGCCAGGGAATCTTCCAGGGCGGTGTCGCTGACCAGGGTCACTTTGTGGCCCAGTTCTTCGGCTACCAGCTGAGCAGTTTCCTGATCGAGCACCTGGTTGATGGTCGCTGGAGTACCCAGTTTGAACATGAACTTGATGATTTCAGCAGCCTTGACCGACATCTGATTGGCGAGATCGCCAACAGTGATGGTCTCGCCGATCTGCACATCACGCACGACAGGGCCGGTAGGGCTCTGGAAACCGTGAGCGTTGCGCTTCTTCAGCTTGGCCTTGCCGCGACCACCACGACGGAAGCTGTCGCTTTCTTCGTCGGTAGTACGTGGGGCAACGCGTGGAGCAGGCGCTTTTTCCTTGACCGAAGCACGATGCGGAGCGTTTTTGCGCTCGCCATCGCCACTGCCACGACGATTGTTATCGTCGGCGCGTGGTTTGTCCGGACGGCGCTGTTCGTTCTGCTTGTTGCGAACGTCAGCAGACGGCGCTGGAGCAGCGGCTACAACCGGCGCGCTTTCGCGTACAGGTTCGGCAACTGCAGCAGGTGCTGCAGCGGCGTTGCCAGTAGCGGTTTGCGCAGCAGCAGGCTGGCGACGCGCTTCTTCTTCGGCGCGACGCTTGGCTTCTTCTTCAGCCTTCTGGCGTGCAGCATTTTCTACTGCGCGACGTTCTTCCAGTTCGCGTTTGCGCTCGGCTTCGATTTCTTCCGGGCTGCGCTGTACGAAGACTTTCTTCTTGCGTACTTCAACGCTGATGCTTTTGCTGCCAGCAACACGCAGGGTGCTGGTGGTTTTGCGCTGCAATGTAATCTTGCGCGGTTCTTCCACTTTCGCCTTGTGGCTGCTCTTCAAGTGAGTCAGCAAAGACTGCTTCTCACTATCGCTCACACCTTCATCGGCGGCGGTGTGCGGCAGACCTGCCTCACGCATCTGCTGCAACAGGCGCTCTACCGGTGTTTTGACCTCATCGGCCAGTTGTTTCACCGTGACTTGCGTCATGCACTTCTCTCCTCAGGCCGCGCCTAATTACTCGAACCAGTGGGCTCGGGCGGCCATGATCAACTTGCCGGCACGATCATCGTCAATGCCGTCGATGTCGAGCAGATCGTCAATAGACTGCTCGGCCAGGTCTTCGCGGGTAATTACGCCGCGCACCGCCAGTTCCATCGCCAAATCCTTGTCCATACCCTCAAGCGAGAGCAGGTCTTCGGCCGGATGGGCGTCTGCCAGCTTTTCCTCAGTAGCGATGGCTTTGGTCAACAAACGATCCTTGGCACGAGCACGAAGCTCGTTGACGGTTTCTTCGTCAAAGCCGTCGATGTTGAGCATTTCTTCCAACGGTACGTAGGCAATCTCTTCCAGGCTGGTGAAGCCTTCATCTACCAGCACCTGTGCCAGGTCTTCGTCGACTTCCAGCTCGTCGATGAAGTTGCGCAGGATATCGCCGGTTTCTGCTTGCTGCTTAGCCTGGATGTCCGATTCGGTCATCACGTTCAGGGTCCAGCCAGTCAACTGGCTGGCCAGACGCACGTTCTGACCTCCGCGACCGATGGCCTGAGCCAGATTGTCTGCGCCAACGGCGATGTCCATGGCATGGGCATCTTCGTCAACGATAATAGCCGCCACTTCAGCCGGCGACATTGCATTGATCACGAACTGAGCCGGGTTATCGTCCCACAGGACGATATCCACACGCTCACCGCCCAACTCACCCGACACTGCCTGGACGCGCGAACCGCGCATGCCGATGCAAGCGCCTTGCGGGTCGATGCGTTTGTCCTTGGAGCGGACCGCGATCTTGGCACGCGAACCCGGGTCCCGGGACGCCGCCATGACTTCGATCAGGCCTTCAGCGATTTCCGGCACTTCGATGCGGAACAACTCGATCAGCATTTCCGGCGCGGTACGCGACAGGATCAGCTGCGGGCCGCGGTTCTCGGTGCGGATTTCCTTGAGCAGCGCACGCAGGCGCACGCCAACCCGGAAGGTTTCGCGAGAGATGATGTCTTCACGGGCCAGCAACGCTTCAGCATTGTTGCCCAGGTCGACGATCACGTTGTCGCGGGTCACTTTCTTCACGGTGCCGGAAATGATCTCTCCCAGCCGCTCGCGATAGGCATCAACGACTTGAGCGCGTTCGGCTTCGCGAACTTTCTGCACGATGACTTGCTTGGCAGTCTGTGCAGCGATACGGCCGAACTCGATGGATTCGATCTTTTCTTCGACTACATCACCAACTTGGGCGCCCGGATGCGTTTCTGCAACCTTGCTCGGCCAGGTTTCGATGGCCGGATCGTCCAGGTCTGCTTCTTCGACGACCGTCCAGCGACGGAAGGTCTCGTAAGCGCCGGTGTGGCGATTGATTTCCACACGCAGATCGACTTCGTCCTCGAAACGTTTTTTGGTGGCAGTGGCCAGAGCCAGCTCCAGCGCTTCAAAAATTACGTTTGCCGGTACGCCCTTTTCATTGGATACCGACTCAACAACCAGCAGTACTTCTTTGCTCATCGTACGCCTCGCCTTTCGCAAGCCATTGGATCCGCGGGATCCGCGTCTCAGTCAAAACTGGGAATAATGTTGGCCTTGTCGATCATATCGATCGGCAACAGGAACTCATGGTCTTCAACCTGCACCACGACGTCCTGCTCTTCTACACCGCGCAGAAGGCCCTGAAAGTTGCGTCGCCCTTCAAAAGGCGAGCGCAGCTTGATCTTCACTTGTTCACCGGCAAATTTTGCAAACTGCTCAATAGTGAACAGCGGGCGTTCCATGCCAGGCGAGGAAACTTCAAGGGTGTATTCAACGGCGATCGGATCTTCAACATCCAGGACACCGCTGATCTGACGGCTGACGATGGCGCAATCGTCCACCAACACGCCGCCTTCTTTATCGATATAAACGCGCAACATTGAGTGACGACCCTGAGCCGAAAACTCAATACCCCAGCATTCATAGCCCAGGGCCACGACCACCGGGGCCAACAAGGCCTGCAACTCTTCTAGCTTGCTCGACACCTGAACCCCCTCGTGCATGTATGTGCATGCTATGCAAAATAAAAAAATGGGCGAAACGCCCATCCTTGAAACGCCGTCGAACAGCGGCGTAGAAAGTGTCCAGCTAACAAAAAGCCCCTGAAAAGGGGCTCCTGAAACTGGTTGCGGGGGCCGGATTTGAACCGACGACCTTCGGGTTATGAGCCCGACGAGCTACCAGACTGCTCCACCCCGCGACAAAGCTGGGGCGGAAGTATACGACCGATCCCTGACAGGGTCAATGTAACCTTCCACCTACAAAAAAAGCCCGCAACAGCGGGCTCTTCTGATAATTGGTACCGAGAAGGGGACTCGAACCCCTACACCCTATGGGCACAACCACCTCAAGGTTGCGTGTCTACCAATTCCACCACCTCGGCAATACTGCGTTTGAAACCCTTCTTACTTTTGCTCTTGAGCTGGAGGCACGTCAGTCGCTGGAGTAGCCGACTTTTGCTCTTGAAGCACCGGGACATCATCAGAAGCCGGTTGTTGCTTTGGAACTTCCAACACCGCTGGATTTGGCAAACCTACTTGAGTCAGCTGGTGAGCTTTCTCTTTAGCAAAGTAACCTAACCCTAAGCTGGTTATGAAGAAACCTGCGGCAAGTATAGCAGTAAACTTACTAAGAAAGGTAGAGGAACCTTGGCTTCCGAACACAGTATTTGAAGCACCTGCTCCGAAAGACGCGCCAGCATCCGCACCTTTACCCTGCTGCAGCAAAACCAGAGCAACTACGCCCAATGCACCCAGCAGATGAAAAACGACTACGACTGTTTCCAGCATTTTTTCAGTTTCCCGCGGCGCGAATAATCGCACCGAACTCATCTGCATTCAGGGACGCTCCACCAATGAGCCCCCCATCGATATCCGGCATGCCGAACAGTTCGACCGCATTGGCCGCCTTCACGCTGCCGCCGTATAGAAGCCGCACACCTTGTGCGACCTCAGAATTCTTTGCCGCCAACTGGGCGCGAATGGCTGCGTGCACATCCTGCGCCTGTTGCGGCGAAGCCGTCAGCCCGGTGCCTATGGCCCAGACCGGCTCGTAAGCGATGACCGCCTTGGCAAAGACACCGACACCCAGCTCCTCGATGATGCTGTCCAGCTGACGCCCGACAACCTCAAGAGTTTTACCGGCTTCGCGCTGCTCAAGGGTTTCCCCTATGCACAACACCGGAATCAAGCCACATGCCTGTGCCGCTGCGAACTTGCGGATCAGCATTCCGTCCTGCTCGCCCATGATCTGGCGGCGTTCGGAGTGCCCGACAAGCACCAGGGAACAACCTGCATCCACCAACTGACTCGGTGCAACTTCACCGGTCAATGCGCCTTGCATGGATTCCACCGCAGAGTTCTGCGCGCCGATCGAAATCGGCTGGCCTTTCAAGCCATCAATCACTTGATTGATATGCAGGCAAGGCGGGAATACCGCAACGTCAACACCGCTCGGCAAGTCCAGACGACCAAGGCCGTCGATCAGCTCAGCGACGCTGGTGCGGGTACCGTGCATCTTCCAGTTACCAGCTACCATAGGGCGACGCATGCTGTACCTCGTCGGTCAAAGTGGGCGCAGATGTTACCCAACACAATCATGGCTGGCAAGCCGAATTCAGGCAGAAACTTCAGTAACGAGGTTTGCCAGCTCTTCGGCGTGGCCGCGAACCTGTGTTTCGTCTTCGCCTTCGACCATTACCCGCACCAACGGCTCCGTCCCGGACTTGCGCAACAGCACCCGCCCGCGCCCGGCCATGGCCTGGGTAACACGCTCGCTGGCCGCCTTGACCGCCGGATGATCGAGGGGGCTTGCACCACCACCGAACCGTACGTTTATCAGCACCTGCGGGCACTTGCGCAACGCCTGACGCGATTGCGCGAGCCCTTCGGTGCGCCTCTTCAGCGACATCAGTACCTGCAGGGCAGCAATGATCGCGTCACCGGTGGTGGTGTGGCTGAAGCAGACAATGTGCCCCGAGTTTTCACCACCCACCAGCCAATCGCGCTCCTGCAACTCGGAGATGACGTAACGGTCGCCGACATTGGCCCGCACAAAAGGAATGCCCAGGTCCGCAAGGGCCAGTTCCAGCCCCAGGTTACTCATCAGCGTACCGACCACACCGCCCTGCAACTTGCCGCGCTCATGCAGATCGCGAGCGATGATGAACAGCAATTCGTCACCGTCGACGACAGCACCGGTGTGATCAACCATCTGCACCCGGTCGCCATCACCATCAAAGGCGATGCCCAAATCGGCGTGCTCGGCCAATACGGCAGCCTGCAGCGGCTCCATATGGGTCGAACCGCAGTTGTCATTGATGTTCAGGCCGTTGGGATGGGCAGAAAGCACGACGACTTCGGCACCCAGCTCACGGAACACACTCGGCGCCACCTTGTAGGTCGCACCGTGAGCGCAGTCGAGCACGATCTTCAGGCCCGCGAAGCTGGTGCCGGTCGGGACGCTGCTCTTGCAGAATTCGATGTAGCGGCCCGACGCGTCGTTGATGCGCGAGACCTTGCCGATCTTGCTCGACTCGACCACGGTCATCGGGGTGTCGAGCAATTCTTCGATCATATGCTCGACTTCGTCCGGCAGCTTGGTGCCCTTTCCGGAGAAAAACTTGATGCCGTTATCGTCGTGCGGATTGTGCGAAGCGCTGATCACGATGCCTGCTTCGGCATGGAAGGTGCGCGTCAGATAGGCGATGGCCGGTGTCGGCATCGGGCCCAGGAGCATCACATCGGCACCCGCCGACGTCAGTCCGGCCTCGAGTGCCGATTCGAACATGTAGCCGGAGATCCGGGTATCCTTGCCCACCAGCACTTTGCAGGCGCCCATTTTGCGGAACGCCATACCCGCAGCCCAACCGAGCTTGAGCATGAAATCAGGCGTGATCGGGTATTCGCCGACGCGACCACGAATGCCGTCGGTACCAAAGTATTTTTTAGTCATAAGCGCTCCATCATCTTATTTGGCTGATTCCACTGCGGCAATCATCCGCAGTACATCGACTGTTTCGGCCACATCATGGACGCGCAATATACGCGCTCCCTTGAATGAGGCCAGCGCCGCGAGCGCCAGACCGCCATACAGGCGTTCTCCGACCGGGCGATTCAAGGCCTGACCTATCATGCTCTTTCGCGAAACCCCGACCAGCAGGGGCCGCCCCAAGGCATGCAAGGCTTCCATATGCTTGAACAAGCTTAGATTGTGTTGCAGGTTTTTGGCGAAACCGAAACCCGGATCCAGAATGATCCGCTCGGCGGGAATCCCTGCCGCTGCACATTGCGCCATGCGCCCGGCAAGAAACTCGCCCACTTCCCGGGTCACATCCTGATATTGCGGATTATCCTGCATGTCGCCCGGCTCACCGAGCATATGCATCAGGCAGACCGGCAAGCCGGTGGCCGCGGCCGCATCGAGCGCGCCATCGCGTTGCAGCGAACGCACGTCATTGATCAACCCTGCCCCAAGCCGTGCGGTTTCGCGCATGACGGCCGGGGTAGAGGTATCAACCGAGATGATCACATCCAGCTCGCGATGAATGCGCTCGACGATGGGCGCTACACGCTCGAGTTCCTCCAGCGGCGAAACCGCCCTGGCACCCGGCCGGGTCGATTCGCCACCGACATCGATCAGCGTCGCGCCGGCGGCCACCATGGCTTCGGCGTGGCGCATGGCCGCATCGAGCTGGCTGTATTGGCCACCATCGGAAAAGGAATCGGGAGTGACATTGAGAATACCCATGACATGCGTCAGGGCCAAATCAAGAACCCGGTTGCCGCAAGGCAACCGGGTCGAGGACTGAACAGAAGTCATTTCAAACCTTAAACGTCAGCAGCCGGACCGCCGATAGGTGTTTCCGGACGCTCGCCCTGCGCCACCGGAGGTGTTCCGGAAGTACCGGTACCACCCGACCAGTCGCGAGGTTCGCGAGGCGTACGACCGGCCATGATGTCATCGATCTGATCGGCATCGATCGTTTCGTACTTCATCAAGGCATCGGCCATGGCGTCGAGCTTGTCACGGTTATCCGTGAGAATCTGCTTGGCGGTGCCGTAGCACTGGTCAATGATGCTGCGCACTTCGGAGTCGATCAGCTTGGCCGTCTCACCGGAGAAGCTGGCGCCTTGACCGCCGCCGCCGCGACCGAGGAACACTTCACCCTCTTCTTCGGCGTACATCAGCGGACCGAGTTTTTCCGACAGGCCCCACTTGGTCACCATGTTCCGTGCGATCTGGCTGGCACGCATGATGTCGTTGGAGGCACCAGTGGTCACACCGTCGAAACCAAGGGTCATCTCTTCAGCGATACGGCCGCCGTACAGCGAGCAGATCTGGCTGATCAACGCACGCTTGGACAGGCTGTAGCGATCTTCTTCCGGCAGGAACATGGTCACGCCCAGCGCACGACCGCGCGGGATGATCGACACCTTGTAGACCGGGTCATGCTCAGGCACGACGCGACCGACAATGGCGTGGCCGGCTTCGTGATAAGCGGTGTTCTGCTTCTCTTTCTCGGACATGACCATGGATTTGCGCTCGGCGCCCATCATGATCTTGTCTTTCGCCAGTTCGAACTCTTTCATTTCAACGATGCGCTTGCCGGCACGGGCGGCGAACAGCGACGCCTCGTTCACCAGGTTCGCCAGATCGGCACCGGAGAAACCAGGGGTACCACGGGCGATCACGGCCGGAGCGACATCGTCACCCATTGGCACTTTGCGCATGTGGACCTTGAGAATCTGCTCGCGACCACGGATATCCGGCAGGCCGACCACCACCTGACGGTCGAAACGGCCCGGACGCAGCAGCGCCGGGTCCAGTACGTCCGGACGGTTGGTAGCCGCGATGACGATGATGCCGTCATTCATTTCGAAGCCGTCCATCTCTACCAGCAACTGGTTGAGAGTCTGCTCGCGCTCGTCGTGACCGCCACCCATGCCGGCGCCACGGTGGCGACCGACGGCGTCGATTTCATCGATGAAGATGATGCATGGCGCGTGTTTCTTGGCCTGCTCGAACATGTCGCGAACACGGCTGGCACCGACACCGACAAACATTTCGACGAAATCGGAACCGGAAATGGTGAAGAACGGCACTTTGGCTTCGCCGGCAATCGCCTTGGCGAGCAAGGTTTTACCGGTACCCGGAGGACCGACCATCAACACGCCGCGGGGAATGCGACCGCCCAGGCGCTGGAACTTGCCCGGGTCACGCAGGAACTCGACCAGCTCGCCGACTTCTTCCTTGGCTTCGTCGCAGCCCGCAACGTCACCCAGGGTGGTTTTCACCTGGTCTTCGGAGAGCAGGCGCGCCTTGCTCTTGCCGAAGCTCATCGGCCCGCCCTTGCCACCGGCTCCGCCCTGCATCTGCCGCATGAAGAACATGAACACGGCGATGATCACCAGGATCGGGAAGCTGGCGACCAGGAGCTGGGTCCAGATGCTTTGCTGTTCAGGCTGCTTGCCTTCGACCACGACGTGGTTGTCCACGAGGTCGCCGATCAGACCGTTATCCTGGATTGCCGGACGGATGGTCTTGAAGCTGTCACCATCGTTGCGCTTGCCGGTAATCACATAGCCATCGACGGCTACGCGCTCGACCTTGCCATCCTTGACCTGCTGGATGAAGTCGGAATAGTTGAGGGTCTGCGGCTCGTTAGGGCTGGAGAAGTTGTTCATCACCGTCACCAGGACTGCCGCGATGATCAACCACAGGATCAGATTCTTTGCCATATCGTTCAATTAACTACCCTCTGAAGCAAGCGCCGCTGATGGCGCGCGCTTCGCATGATATTCACCGGCCTAACTTACTACATTACCTACGACTCTGGCAGGCGCCGTCTGTAACCCTTTGTGAAACACTTTCTACACAATATTCGCTAATGCTCACAGGGCGAAATACGAAAATCCTATCGACCCGCAAAAAAACCTCGATTTACTCGCTACGGGCGCGGTAGCCCCAAGCCAGCATGTATTGCTCGCGGGAACTGCCACGGGAAGAGTCCGGCTTGATCATCTGGACCTTGTCGAATTTCTGACGAGCGTCCTTCACGTAAGCATCAAACCCTTCGCCCTGAAACACCTTGATCACGAAATTACCACCCGGCTTGAGTATCCGAGCCGCCAGATCAAGAGCCAGTTCACATAGAAACATGGCTTTTGGCATGTCCACCTCAGGCGTACCACTCATATTGGGGGCCATATCGGAAATCACAAGGTCCACCTGCGAATTACCCACGGCTTCAAGGATCTGAGCGAGCACTTCGTCCTCGGTGAAGTCACCCTGGATGAAAGTCACGTCCGGAATGCTGTCCATTTCCAGAATGTCCGAGGCGATCAGACGCCCCTGACCACCGATCAGCCGACTAGTGACCTGCGACCAGCCGCCGGGCGCCGCACCCAGGTCGACAACGCTCATACCTGGACGGATCAGTTTGTACTTCTCCTGAACCTCCAGAAGCTTGTAACTCGCACGCGAACGGTAACCATCCTTCTGCGCCTGCTTCACATAGGGATCATTAACATGTCTTTGCAGCCACTTAAGGCTTGTCTTGGAACGGGCCACGGGCCACCTCGAAAATAAAACGGGTCGTGATTAACTGGGCGGTCCCGGACTCGCTCGGGTAAACTGGCCGCCGCTTTTTACAAGATCAGACGCAGGGGTCAGATTATGCCGCTCACTCAAGAGCAGAAGAAACAGTACAAATCCATTGGCCACCATCTGAAACCAGTTTTGATCGTGGCTGACAACGGTTTGACTGAAGGTGTGTTAGCCGAACTTGAACGCGCGCTAGCGGATCACGAGCTGATCAAAATCAAGCTCAACATCCTCGATCGCGAGTCGCGCCTGGCGAACATTGCAGAACTGTGCAAGGTCGGTAAAGCGGACCTGGTTCAGGTCATCGGCAAGATGGCACTGATTTACCGCAAGAACTTCAGCGTCAACAAGCAGCTGTCGAACGTTCATCGCTTCAAGTGATGGCAAGGGTCAGGGGTGTGCTTCGCGCACCCTGCCACTCCATCCCGGCACCGGTTGCAATACCAGCACCAAGCCGGAAAACCCCAGCACCAGATAGCTGAACACGTGCCAGCGCACCGCCTCCGGCCAGCCGAAGCGCACCGCGAAGTACATCGCACACGCATACAGCGCCGTCATCAGCAGTTGCCCGCGAATATCGCGCCATAGACTGGCAAGGCCCTCGGCCTGAACCAGCACCAAAGCCTGAAAAATCACACACACTGCGGCGAATCCCACCATCAGTGTATTAAGCATGTCCACGATTTCGTCGATCAGCAGCGGTGCCAGGCCGATATGACCCAGCACCGGCAGCAGACCGATATGCAACAGCCACAGGCCGCCCACCCATAACATCTGGGTCAGCTGCCAAAGCATGGCGCCCGCATGCAGCGGGCGCCTTCTTTCAGATGTGACGAACTTCGACAATCTCGTACTCGATAACGCCGCCTGGCGTTTTCACGGCGACCACGTCACCCTCTTCCTTGGCAATCAAGGCGCGAGCCAGTGGCGAACCCACCGAAATCTTGCCGAGTTTGAAGTCAGCCTCATCCTCACCCACGATGTGGTAAGTGACGCGTTCATCCGTCTCGACATTGGCGATTTCAACGGTGGTGCCGAAAATCACTTTGCCGGTGTGAGGAATGGTCGTGACATCGATGATGACCTGGTTCTGAATCCGGCCTTCGATGTCACGAATCCGCGCCTCGACCATCCCCTGCTGCTCGCGGGCAGCGTGGTATTCGGCGTTTTCCTTCAAGTCACCCAGTTCGCGGGCCGTGCCGATGTCCTGGCTGAGCTTCGGACGGATGACCTTGGTCAGGTGAGCGTGTTCTTCTTCCAGGGCTTTGGCACCCTGGACAGTCATTGGGTACTTGATCATGCCTTCAATCCTGCGTGTAGATCCTGCAAGCGACGTACGGTCTTCTCGGGACCGAACTTGAGCGCTTCGCAGATGGCTTCGCCTGCAGCAATGGTGGTGGTGCAGTAGATCTTGTGCTGCAAGGCGTTGCGACGAATGGAATACGAATCCGCGATCGACTGACGACCTTCGGTGGTGTTGATGATCAAGGTGACTTCGTCGTTCTTGATCATGTCGACCACGTGCGGACGACCTTCGGTCACCTTGTTCACACGACGCACTTTCAGGCCTGCGGCTTCGATCAGCCTGGCAGTACCGGCAGTGGCGACCACTTCAAAGCCCAAGTTGATCAGATCACGTGCCACGCCTGCAACCAGTGGCTTGTCATCGTCACGTACGCTGATGAACGCGGTACCGCCGGTCGGCAGCACTTCGCTGGCGCCCATCTGGGCCTTGGCGAATGCTTCACCGAAAGTGTCGCCCACGCCCATCACTTCACCGGTGGACTTCATCTCAGGGCCCAGGATCGGGTCCACACCAGGGAATTTGGCGAATGGGAACACCGCCTCTTTCACGCTGTAGAAGTTCGGGATGATTTCCTTGGTGAAGCCGATTTCCTTCAGGGTTTTACCCGCCATCACGCGCGCAGCGATCATGGCCAGGGAAACACCGATGCACTTGGACACGAACGGTACGGTCCGGGAAGCGCGCGGGTTGACTTCGATGACGTAGATGTCTTCGCCTTGCAACGCCAGCTGCACGTTCATCAAGCCGACCACGCCCAGTTCCAGGGCCATTTTCTTGACCTGTTCGCGCATTTCGTCCTGGATGTGCGCAGGCAGCGAGTACGGCGGCAGGGAGCAGGCGGAGTCACCGGAGTGCACGCCGGCCTGTTCGATGTGCTGCATGATCGCGCCGATCACCACGTCGGTGCCGTCGCAGACCGCATCCACGTCCATTTCGATGGCGCAGTTGAGGAAGTGGTCCAGCAGCACGGGGCTGTCGTTGGACACTTTCACTGCATCGCGCAGGTAGCGCTTGAGTTCTTCTTCTTCGTAGACGATTTCCATCGCACGACCGCCCAGTACGTAGGACGGACGCACCACCAGCGGGTAACCGATCTTGCTGGCGGCACGAATCGCCTCGTCTTCGCTGCGCACAGTGGCGTTTGGCGGCTGACGCAGGTTCAGGCGCTCGACCATCTGCTGGAAGCGCTCACGGTCTTCGGCACGGTCGATGGCATCAGGGCTGGTACCGATGATCGGCACGCCGGCTTCTTCCAGGGCACGCGCCAGTTTCAGCGGGGTCTGGCCGCCGTACTGGACGATCACGCCTTTCGGTTTTTCGACGCGGCAGATTTCCAGCACGTCTTCCAGGGTCACTGGCTCGAAGTACAGGCGATCGGAGGTGTCGTAGTCGGTGGACACGGTTTCCGGGTTGCAGTTGACCATGATGGTCTCGTAACCGTCTTCGCGCAGGGCCAGTGCCGCGTGTACGCAGCAGTAGTCGAACTCGATGCCCTGACCGATACGGTTTGGACCGCCGCCGAGGATCATGATCTTGTCGCGGCCCGACGGCGCGGCTTCGCACTCTTCCTCGTAAGTCGAGTACATGTAAGCGGTATCGGTGGCGAACTCGGCCGCGCAGGTATCAACGCGCTTGTAGACCGGATACACGTCGAGCTTGTGACGGTGGCGACGCAGGCTCTTTTCGGTCACGCCCAGCAGCTTGGCCAGACGCATGTCGGAGAAGCCTTTGCGCTTGAGCTTGAACATCATGTCGCGGTCGATGCTGGACAGACCCAGGGTCTTGACCTTCTCTTCTTCCTTGATCAGATCTTCGATCTGCACCAGGAACCACGGGTCGATCATGTTCATGCCGAAGATGTCTTCGACCGACAGGCCGGCGCGGAAGGCGTCAGCCACGTACCAGATGCGCTCGGCACCCGGCACGGTCAGTTCGCGCTTGAGGATGCTCATGCTTTCCGGGTTGCCCAGGTCGAGCTTCTCGTCCAGGCCGCAAACGCCCACTTCCAGGCCGCGCAGGGCTTTCTGCAGGGATTCCTGGAAGGTCCGGCCGATGGCCATGACTTCACCGACCGACTTCATTTGCGTGGTCAGGCGCGCGTCGGCTTTCGGGAATTTCTCGAAGGCAAAACGTGGCAGCTTGGTGACGACGTAGTCGATCGACGGCTCGAAGGATGCAGGCGTAGCGCCGCCGGTGATTTCGTTTTGCAGCTCGTCCAGGGTGTAGCCGATCGCCAGCTTGGCAGCGATACGCGCAATCGGGAAACCAGTGGCTTTCGAGGCCAGTGCCGAAGAGCGGGATACACGCGGGTTCATCTCGATCACGACCATACGGCCAGTGTCCGGGCAGATGCCGAACTGAACGTTGGAGCCGCCGGTTTCCACGCCGATCTCACGCAGTACCGCCAACGAGGCGTTACGCATGATCTGGTATTCCTTGTCCGTCAGGGTCTGTGCCGGAGCAACGGTGATCGAGTCACCGGTGTGCACGCCCATCGGGTCAAAGTTTTCGATCGAGCAGACGATGATGCAGTTATCCTTCTTATCGCGGACAACCTCCATCTCGTACTCTTTCCAGCCGATCAGCGATTCGTCGATCAGCAGCTCTTTGGTCGGCGACAGGTCCAGGCCGCGAGCGCAGATTTCTTCGAATTCTTCACGGTTGTAAGCGATGCCGCCACCGGTGCCGCCCATGGTGAAGGACGGACGGATGATGCACGGGAAGCCGAGCTTTTCGAGGACCGCGTTGGCCTCTTCCATGCTGTGGGCGATACCCGAGCGCGGGCAGTCCAGGCCGATGGATTTCATCGCCTTGTCGAAGCGCGAACGGTCTTCAGCCTTGTCGATGGTGTCGGCATTGGCGCCGATCATCTCTACGCCGAACTTCTCCAGAACGCCTTCGCGCTCCAGGTCCAGTGCGCAGTTCAAAGCGGTCTGGCCGCCCATGGTCGGCAGCAGCGCGTCCGGACGCTCTTTCTCGATGATCTTGGCAACGGTCTGCCATTTGATCGGCTCGATGTACGTGGCGTCGGCCATGTCCGGGTCGGTCATGATGGTCGCCGGGTTGGAGTTCACCAGGATGACGCGGTAGCCCTCCTCGCGCAGGGCTTTACAGGCCTGGGCGCCGGAGTAGTCGAATTCGCAGGCCTGGCCGATCACGATCGGGCCAGCGCCGAGAATCAGGATGCTTTTAATGTCTGTACGTTTTGGCATGGGTTGTCACTCAAATCCGCAGGTCAGTCGGCAAGCCGTCTTGTTCAATCTGTGAAGGCCTGAGGGGGTCGCCGGTGTCGGGACCGCCCTCAAGCTTTGCTGCATCAAGGCGAGCGATCAGCGTCGCTTGGCCATTTCGTTGATGAAGCGATCGAACAATGGCGCTACGTCGTTCGGGCCAGGGCTGGCTTCAGGGTGACCCTGGAAGCTGAAGGCGCTCTTGTCGGTAAGCTCGATGCCTTGCAGGGTGCCGTCGAACAGCGATTTGTGGATCGCGCGGACGTTGCCTGGCAGGGTCGCGTCGTCTACCGCGAAGCCGTGGTTCTGACTGGTGATCATCACCACACCGCTGTCCAGGTCCTGGACCGGGTGGTTGGCGCCGTGGTGGCCGTGCCCCATTTTCAGGGTCTTGGCGCCGGCGGCCAGGGCCAGCAGCTGGTGACCGAGGCAGATGCCGAACACCGGGATGTCGGTTTCCAGCACGTCCTTGATCGCCTGGATCGCGTAGTCGCAAGGCTCGGGGTCACCCGGGCCGTTGGACAGGAACACGCCATCCGGATTGAGCGCCAACACGTCAGCCGCTGGCGTTTGCGCCGGCACCACGGTTACGCGGCAACCGCGCGCCACCAGCATGCGCAGGATGTTCAGCTTGACGCCGTAGTCGTAGGCAACCACGTGGTACGGCAGCTCGGAGGCATCGATGGTCGCATGGCTGTCGGTTTTCAGATCCCAGACCGTCGAGCGCCATTCGTATTGCTCTTTGGTGCTGACGACTTTCGCCAGGTCCATGCCCTTGAGGCCAGGGAAACCTTGCGCGGCGGCGATGGCCGCTTCTTCGGAAATGTTGTCACCGGCCATGATGCAGCCGTTCTGCGCGCCTTTCTCACGCAGGATGCGCGTCAGTCGGCGAGTGTCGATACCGGCGATTGCCACCACATTGTTGGCTTTCAGGTAATCGGACAGCGACAGCTTGTTACGCCAGTTGCTCGCCACCAGTGGCAGGTCACGGATGACCAGGCCAGCGGACCAGACGCGATCGGACTCGGCGTCTTCCGGCGTGGTGCCGGTATTGCCGATGTGCGGGTAAGTCAGGGTAACGATCTGTTGGGCGTAGGAAGGATCGGTAAGGATTTCCTGATAGCCGGTCATGGCGGTGTTGAACACCACCTCACCAACGGTTTGACCGTCGGCTCCAATGGCTTCGCCGCGAAAAATGCTGCCATCAGCAAGGGCGAGTATGGCTGGCTTAGTCAAGAAGACCTCCCGTAAATAAAGCCTGAAAGGGCGATCGCAGGTTGTAAAAAAGCGGAGTGACGTATGGACACGTCACCCCGCTTCTTCACCGAATAATTCTGCGCGCTTTTAGTGGACACACTAAAGCTGTAGCTTACAGAAAAAGGCATTTTTGGTCTACCGCCAATGAGCCCAAAAGGCCGGAGAATGCGACAGGACGTCGCTGGCGGGGTAAAACCGGGTCCAAACGCTGAGTCCGGACCCGATTTCGGGCGCATCTTACCGCAGGTCGAGCACGTCTTGCATGTCGTAAAGGCCTGGACCGCGTCCGTCCAGCCACAATGCAGCACGAACCGCACCCTTGGCGAACGTCATGCGACTGGAAGCCTTGTGCGTGATCTCGACACGCTCACCGTCGGCGGCGAACAGCACGGTGTGATCGCCAACGATGTCACCGGCACGCACTGTGGCGAAGCCGATGGTTTCGCGAGCACGGGCACCGGTCTGACCTTCACGGCCGTACACCGCCACCTTCTTCAAGTCGCGACCCAACGCATCGGCAATCACTTCCCCCATGCGCACGGCAGTCCCCGACGGCGCGTCGACTTTATGCCGGTGGTGGGCTTCGGAGATTTCGATATCGACGTCGTCACCCAACACACGGGCAGCCGTGTCGAGCAGCTTCAGGCACAGGTTGACGCCGACACTGAAGTTGGCGGCGAAGACGATAGGAATGTCCTTGCCCGCCTCGGCCAGCAACTGCTTCTCTTCAACGCTGAAGCCGGTGGTGCCGATGATCATCGACTTCCCGTGCTTGCGGCAGAACGCGAGGTTCTTCAGGGTCACCGTCGGGTGCGTGAAGTCGATCAGCACGTCGAACTCGTCGACCACCCGTCCCAGATCACCGGACAGCGGCACGCCGATACGACCCAACGCCGCCAACTCGCCGGCATCGGCACCGACCAGTGAGCTGTCCGGGCGATCCACCGCCGCCGTCAGACCGGCACCCGGCGTTTGCTGCACGGCTTCGATCAGGGTTTTGCCCATGCGCCCGGCGGCGCCCATCACTGCAATACGTCGCATGCCTGTCTCCTTACAAATCGCCGAAGAAGCGCTTTACGCCTTCGAACCAACCAGTGGTTTTCGGCGAATGACTGTTATCGTCCGCCAGCGAGCTACGGAACTCTTCCAGCAGTTCGCGCTGGCGACGCCCCAGGTTGACCGGGGTTTCGACCGCCACGCGACACATCAGGTCACCGGCACCGCCGCCTCGCACTGGCGCGACGCCTTTGCCGCGGACACGGAACTGCTTGCCGGTCTGAGTGCCCTCGGGGATCTTCAGTTTGACCCGACCATCGAGGGTCGGAATCTCCAGTTCGCCACCCAGCGCCGCGTCGACAAAGCTGATCGGCACTTCGCAGAACAGGTGTTTGCCGTCACGCTGGAAGATCGCGTGCTCGCGCACATTGATCACCACGTACAGGTCGCCGGTCGGGCCACCCTGTGCACCCGCCTCGCCTTCGCCGGACAGGCGAATGCGGTCACCGGTATCGACGCCGGCCGGCACTTTCACCGAGAGCGTCTTGTACTCTTCGACACGGCCTTCGCCGTTGCAGGAATCGCACGGGTCGGAAATGATCTTGCCCTGGCCATGGCAGCGCGGGCAGGTCTGCTGCACCGAGAAGAAGCCCTGCTGCATGCGGACCTGGCCGATACCGCCACAGGTCGGGCACGTGACAGGCGAAGAGCCTTTCTTGGCGCCCGAGCCGTCGCACGGCTTGCAGTTGACCAGTGTCGGAACGCGGATATTCACGGTGGTACCGCGCACCGCCTCTTCCAGGTTCAGCTCCAGGGTATAACGCAGGTCGCTGCCGCGCTGAGCGCCGCCACGGGAACCGCCGCGACCGCCACCGAAGAAGTCGCTGAAGACATCACCAAAGATGTCGGAGAAGTTCTGGCCGCCAAACCCGGCACCGCCGCCGCCCATGCTTGGATCGACACCGGCATGGCCGTACTGGTCGTACGCCGCGCGCTTGCTGGAATCGGACAGCACTTCGTAGGCCTCGTTGGCCTCCTTGAACATCTCTTCCGACGCTTTGTCATCGGGATTACGGTCCGGGTGGTGCTTCATCGCCAGGCGACGGTAGGCCTTCTTCAGGTCCGCTTCGCTTGAGCCGCGCTCAACACCCAATACTTCGTAATAGTCACGCTTTGCCATAAGTCTTTGCACTCTTAAGGACGTTCGGCAAACCCCTCCTGAGCCTCGCCAAACTCGTTGAGCCCCAATACAGGCCCGGACCCAACTCACGTCAATTCAACGATCCTGGTCTTTGATTCGATGCGGTACTTGCGGCTCGAAAAGCAGGAGCATCCTCGGCCATACCATCAACATCCGAACGTTGTCGCATGCTGTAAAAATTCGCTAACTCCAGACACGCCAACGCGGGAGCAAGCTCCCGCGCGGCGACATCCTACCAGTCACCGCCTGAAGGCAGTCAACCGGGCGACCAACAACTTACTTGTGGTCTTTGACTTCTTCGAACTCGGCATCCACGACGTCGTCGGCTTTTTCAGCTTTTTCGTCGTTCGGTGCCGCACCTTCAGCCGGCTGAGCCTGCTCGGCGTACATTTTCTGAGCCACTGGCGCGGAGACTTTGGACAGCTCTTCAACCTTGGCGTCGATAGCAGCCTTGTCGTCGCCTTTGATGGCGGCTTCCAGGGCAACTACTGCAGCTTCGATAGCAGTCTTCTCTTCAGCGGTCACTTTGTCGCCGGCATCAGCGACCATTTTACGCGTCGAGTGCACCAGGGCGTCGCCCTGGTTGCGGGCGCTGGCCAGCTCTTCGAACTTGCGGTCTTCCTCGGCGTTCACTTCAGCATCACGAACCATCTGCTGAATTTCTTCCTCGGACAGACCGGAGTTGGCCTTGATCACGATCGACTGAGTCTTGCCGGTGGCCTTGTCTTTCGCGCCGACGTGCAGGATGCCGTTGGCGTCGATGTCGAAGGTCACTTCGATTTGTGGCACGCCACGTGGTGCTGGTGGAATCTCGGCCAGGTCGAACTTGCCCAGGGACTTGTTCTGGGCGGCTTGCTTGCGCTCACCTTGCAGCACGTGAATGGTCACCGCGCCCTGGTTGTCGTCGGCCGTCGAGAACACTTGCGATTTCTTGGTAGGAATCGTGGTGTTTTTCTCGATCAGCGCAGTCATCACGCCACCCATGGTTTCGATACCCAGGGTCAGCGGGCTGACGTCGAGCAGCAGCACGTCTTTCACGTCGCCGGCCAATACCGCACCCTGGATAGCAGCACCCATGGCAACGGCTTCGTCAGGGTTGACGTCTTTACGTGCTTCTTTACCGAAGAAATCGGTGACCAGCTTCTGAACCAGTGGCATACGGGTCTGACCGCCGACCAGGATCACGTCGTTGATCGCGCCAATTTCGATACCGGCGTCTTTCATTGCAATGCGGCAAGGTTCATGGTGCGTTGAACCAGGTCTTCAACCAGCGCTTCCAGCTTGGAACGCGAGATTTTCACGTTCAAGTGCTTTGGACCGGTCGCGTCTGCGGTGATGTACGGCAGGTTCACGTCGGTCGACTGGCTCGAGGACAGTTCGATCTTGGCTTTTTCAGCCGCTTCTTTCAGGCGCTGCATCGCCAGCGGATCACCTTTGAGGTTCATGCCGCTTTCTTTCTTGAATTCGTCGACGAGGTAGTCGATCAGACGAATGTCAAAGTCTTCACCGCCCAGGAACGTGTCGCCGTTGGTGGCCAACACTTCGAACTGGTGCTCGCCATCGACTTCAGCGATTTCGATCACGGAAACGTCGAAAGTACCGCCGCCCAGGTCATAAACGATCACGGTGTGATCGCCTTTGGCCTTGTCCATACCGTAAGCCAGCGCAGCTGCGGTCGGTTCGTTGATGATACGTTTAACGTCCAGGCCCGCGATGCGGCCGGCATCCTTGGTGGCTTGACGCTGGCTGTCGTTGAAGTAGGCCGGAACGGTGATCACCGCTTCAGTCACTGGCTCGCCGAGGTAGTCTTCGGCGGTCTTCTTCATCTTCTTCAGAATTTCAGCCGAGATTTGTGGCGGTGCCATTTTCTGGCCGTTCACTTCAACCCAGGCGTCGTTGTTGTCAGCCTTGACGATCTTGTAAGGGACCATCTGGATGTCTTTCTGCACGACTTCTTCGTCGAAACGACGACCGATCAAACGCTTCACCGCATACAGGGTGTTGTGCGGATTGGTCACTGCCTGACGCTTGGCGGACTGGCCAACCAGGATTTCGCCATCGTTGGCATACGCCACGATCGAAGGGGTGGTACGCGTGCCTTCGGCGTTTTCGATGACTTTGGCTTTGCCGTTTTCAAGAATGGAGACGCAGGAGTTGGTAGTCCCCAGGTCGATACCGATAATTTTGCCCATGTTCACTCTCCCGAAATTTTGGATTTGGATGCCGCAGCAGTGGTGGCTAACTGTGGTAGCACTTAAACGCTTGACTTCTAAATGGGGGCCTTGCGGCTAATTTCAAGCCTGCTCGTCAATAGAAGGCGAAACTGGCGCAGGCACTTTGCTGACCACAACCATGGCCGGGCGCAGCAGGCGGCCGTTGAGCTGATAGCCCTTCTGAAACACCTTGAGCACGCTGTTCGGCTCGACGTCGGCGCTTTCCTGCATGGCCATTGCCTGATGCTGCGATGCATTGAAGGGCTCGCCTTCAGGGTCGATCACTTCCAGCTGATAACGCTTCAGGGTGTCCTGGAACATTTTCAGGGTCAGTTCGATACCTTCACGCATCGGACGAATGTTTTCGTCGTCAGGGCTGGACAACTCCAGGCCACGCTCGAGGCTGTCGATGATCGGCAGCAGGTCACCGGCGAATTTCTCCAGGGCGAACTTGTGAGCCTTCTCTACATCCTGCTCGGCGCGACGGCGGACGTTCTGCAGATCAGCCGCTACACGCAAAGCCTGATCATGCGCACCAGCCAATTGCTCTTCGAGCACTTGTACACGAGCCGCCAGCTCATCACCCTCCTGGGCAGCCTGGTCGGCGTCTAGATTTTGCGTATCCACTGTCTGTTCGTCAGCCATAGATTTCTCCTTTCAATATCGTCCGCGAGCTCAACTCGCGCTTCTGCCCCGATATATGGGGCCGCAAATTCGAGCTTCAAGGGCCGCTCGCTGATTAACCCTACAAAAAACAGCTGCATTGTCATTCCCGGTCGCACTAAGGATTTCATCGGCCCAAGCAAATCGAGCTAACGAGGGCCATTGTCAGCCAGAATCAAAACACTGTATAAATAACCAGACCTAATGCCTGGGAGCGGCCTTTATGCTGGTGCACCTGTCCGTACACAACTACGCCATCGTTGAACATCTCGATCTCGAACTCGATCGCGGGATGAGCGTGATCACAGGGGAAACCGGCGCCGGCAAGTCGATCATGCTCGACGCCCTGGGCCTGACCCTGGGCGATCGCGCCGACAGCGGCGTGGTCCGCCCCGGCGCCGACAAGGCCGATATCCTGGCCACCTTCGACCTGGTCGACATTCCGGAAGCCAGCACCTGGCTGGCCGAGCGCGACCTGGAGAGCGACGGCCCGTGCATCCTGCGCCGGGTGATCACTGCCGAAGGACGCTCGCGGGGCTACATCAACGGCACCCCCTGCCCGCTTGGGGACCTCAAGGCCCTGGGCGAGTTGCTGATCGATATCCACAGCCAGCACGAACACCAGTCCTTGCTCAAGACCGACACCCACCGCCGCCTGCTCGACGAGTACGCCGGCGCGACGGACCTTGCCCGCCAGGTGCAACTGGCCGCCCAACGCTGGCGCCAGACGCGCCAGGAACGGGATCGCCTGTCCAACTCCGGCGACGAGCAGCGCGCTCGTCACCAGCTGCTCAGTTATCAACTCGAGGAGCTGGAAAACCTCGGTCTCGGTGAAAACGAGCTGGAGCAACTCGAGCAAGAGCACAAGAACCTGACCAACGCCGAAACGCTGCTGGGCATCTGCCGGCAGGTGGTCGAACAATGCAGCGAAAGTGATTCAGGCAATGTCCTGAACGCGCTCACCGCCAGCCTCAACCGCCTGTCGAGCGTGAACAACTCGATCGGCGCCCTGGGCGAAGCCAGCAGCCTGCTGACCAGCGCACAAATCCAGGTCGAGGAAGCCGTGGGTGAACTGAACCGCTTCCTCGATAACTTCGACGCCGACCCGGCGCGTCTTCAGTACCTGGAAGAACGGCTCGACGCGATTTACACCATGGCGCGCAAACATCGCATTCAACCGACCGAGGTCGCGGAGATGCAACAGCGCCTGCTGGATGAAATCGAAACCCTGAATGCCAACGACGAATCCATCGAACGACTGAGCGATGAGCTGGCGTCCTACGCCCGTCATTATCAGGAGAAGGCCCGGGAACTGAGCGACCTGCGCCATCAAGCCTCAAGCAGCCTGGCCAGCGCCGTGGAGCAGGAAATCCAGCGACTGGGCATGCCGGGGGGGCGCTTTACCATCGAACTGCGACCCAACAGCAGCGATGAATTGCTGCCCAACGGTCTCGAACAGGTAGAACTGCTGGTGAGCGCCAACCCGGGGCAGCCGCTCAAAGCCCTGGCAAAAGTGGCCTCCGGTGGCGAGCTGTCACGAATCAGCCTGGCGATTCAGGTCATCACCGCGCAAACCTCGCGCGTACCGACCCTGGTCTTCGACGAAGTGGACGTGGGTATTGGCGGCCCGACTGCCGAGATTGTCGGCCAGTTGCTGCGTCGTCTCGGTGAACGTGGGCAGGTGCTGACAGTGACCCACTTGCCGCAGGTAGCGGCGCAAGGTCATCAACATCTATTTGTGCACAAGGTGCGCGGCGAGGACGCAACCCGCACGGCGGTCTCCAAGCTGAACAAGAATGATCGCATCGAAGAAGTGGCGCGAATGCTGGGCGGTATCGATCTGACCAAGGAATCCTTGGCTCACGCGAAAAAAATGGTCGTCATTGCAAAGATTTAGCCATGGCAGATAGCACGAAGGCGACCCTGGGGTCGCCTTCGTTCGTTTCGCGAACCTCAAGTTCGCGTGACATGCTTACTTTTTCTTGCGCACGTACAGTACAAGGTTGTGATCAACCATCTCGAAGCCATACTTGTCGACGATTGCCTTCTGCAGTCGCTCGATTTCTTCATCGAAGAATTCGATCACTTCGCTGGTTTCGACGTTGACCATATGGTCGTGATGCTTGCCGTCATCCAGCTCGAAGACCGCATGGCCTCCGTCGAAGTTGTGCCGCACCACAAGGCCAGCTGCCTCGAACTGGGTCAGAACACGGTAAACCGTGGCCAGACCGACGTCCTCACCAGCTTCCATCAGTGCCTTGTAGACGTCCTCGGCACTCATGTGGCGTTGCTCGGCGGAATCGAGCATTTGCAGAATCTTGACCCGTGGAAGGGTCACTTTGAGGCCGGCTTTGCGTAGTTCGCTATTTTCAACCATGGTCAGCTTTCTCGCGATGCTGCTTCGCAGCTTCTCTTAATGCGGGTATGATCGGCGTTTACGTTGTCCCAGCCAAGATAGTGGAAGTCGCCCACCGATGCAAAACACCAAGCTCTTGCTAACCAGTTTCACCTTTGTGGGACTGCTCGCACTCGCCGGTTGTTCATTCCCCGGGGTTTACAAAATCGACATCCAGCAGGGCAATGTCGTCACGCAGGACATGATAGACCAGTTACGCCCGGGAATGACCCGTCGGCAAGTACGGTTTATCATGGGCAACCCCCTGCTGACTGACACGTTCCATGCCGATCGCTGGGATTATCTCTATAGCCTGCAACCGGGTGGCGGTGAACGCCAACAGGAACGCATTAGCGTTATCTTCAACCCAAATGACCAACTTGTCAGCCTCTCCGGTGATTTCATGCCGGGCATGAGCCGAGACGAAGCCATTCTTGGCAAGGACAGCGGCACCAGCGTGACCGCACCTGCAGAAAATGCCGAGAAGCCGAAACCGGAAAAACCAGTCAAGCCAGGCTCGTTGCTGGATCAGATCCAGAAGGACGTCGACGGCGTAGAAACCGTTCCGGTCCCGACGCCACAACCGCTGGACACCTCGCCGCAATAATAATTGCGAGGCAATAAAAAACCCGGCATGTCCGGGTTTTTTTTATCGCCTGGCGTTTATCCGCGTCACTGATTCCGCGCCTTGGCCTCGGCCGCCTTGGCGGCGCGCAGCCGACGAATTTCTTTCGGATCGGCCAGCAGCGGCCGATAAATTTCGATGCGATCCCCTGCCTGAACTGCACGACTGTCCGGATCGAGGATCACCTTTGCGAAGATCCCCACAGGACAATTGGCCAGATCCAGTTCCGGAAACTCCTCGCCGATACCCGACTTCTGCAAAGCTGCTCGCACTGTAGTCCCCGCAGGCACCGTCACAGCGAGCAGCACCTGACGATCAACGGCGGCATACACCACCTCGACCTCCATCATTGCCTCAACCATGCATCTGCCTGGCCCGCTGGCAGAACGCATCCACCAGCGTATTGGCCGCCTGATTGAACAACGGCCCCAAGGTCGCGCGAATGATCGGCCCGGCGTAATCGAACGACAGATCCAGGCTGATCTTGCACGCCTTCTCGCCCAGCGGCTTGAACACCCACACGCCGTGCAG
Source organism: Pseudomonas sp. VI4.1 (assembly GCF_002029345.1). Lineage (NCBI taxonomy): Bacteria > Pseudomonadati > Pseudomonadota > Gammaproteobacteria > Pseudomonadales > Pseudomonadaceae > Pseudomonas > Pseudomonas sp. VI4.1. The sequence goes on along the minus strand of NZ_MULM01000158.1, from coordinate 15,074 downwards.
CTGAGTGAACGGACCTTTTTCAAGGTTCATTTCGATCGACTGTCCGGGCACCAGGGTATTGCGCGTCACAAAGTGCTGACTGAGCCCGCCCTTGGCTACGCCCACACTGGCGCGCATGTGCTCGGGGGAGCTTTCAAGGACTTCGGCCGACGAGCACCACGGCAGGAACTCCGGGTAACTCGCTACGTCGTTGACCAGGTCATACAGCGCTTGCGCGGGGTACGGCAGCAGGGCCGAACGTTGAATGTGTGTCGTCATGTCAGCGTCACTTCCACAGCTGGGCGGCAAACACTACGAGAATGCCGATGGGCGCCACATAGCGCATCAAGAACAGGGACAGGGCGAACAACGTCGGGCTGCGGATCGACAATTCGTCGCGTACCGCTTCCCGACCCATCACCCATCCCGCAAACACCACGAAACATAATCCACCGAGTGGCAACATGATTCGCGAGGTGAAGAAATCGATCACTCCGAAGAAGTCCAGGCCACCGGCCGCACCCCATTGGTAGAGATGGAACATCCCGCCTTCGTTCACGAAAAACTTGGCTTGCTTCCAGATATTGAAGGAAAAGACCGTGCCCAGGCCGACAAACCAGCAAGTGAATGCCAACCAGAACGTCACCCAGGCGCGCCTGACTTTAGTGCGCTCAACCAGGTAAGCCACCATCGGTTCGAGCAAGGAAATCGCCGAACTCCAGGCGGCAATCGCCACCAGTACGAAGAACACTACGCCCATCAACTGGCCGAAGGCTACGTTGCCAAAGGCAAATGGCAGGCTGACGAACATCAGCCCCGGCCCTTCGCTCGGGTTCAGGCCCGCGGCAAACACAATCGGAAACAACGCCAGGCCCGCGACCAGGGAAACGAACGTATCCAGCAGCGCCACGCCGACGATGGTGCCGGAAATAGACGAATCCTTCGGCATATAGGCGCCATAGATCATGATCGAACCAACGCCCACGCTCAGGGAAAAGAACGCGTGTCCCATGGCTGGCAGCAAGCCGTCCAGGACTTTTTCCGGGTGGAAGTCGAACATGAAATGCACGCCCTCCATGAAATGGCCGGTGGTCATGCTGTAGCCCAGCAACACCAGAATCATCACGAACAGCAGCGGCATCATGATGCGCAGGCTGCGCTCGAGGCCGGCCACCACGCCCTTGGCGATCACGATGGCGGACAGCAGCATGAAAATCGTGTGCCAAAGTGTCAGGCGCCATGGATCGGCGATCACATTGCCGAAATACGCGCCAACCTGGTCTGCCGTCGCCCCCTGAAAATCACCGCGCCCCATGTCGATGATGTAATCCAGCGACCAGCCGCCGACCACACTATAGAACGACAGGATCAGCAGCGCCGTGATCATCCCGGCGAAAGCCCCCCAGGACCACTTCGCCGAATGCCCCGCTTCGAGCGCCAACACCTTCAAGGCATTGGCCGGGCTCTGCCGGGCGCGACGGCCGATCAGGGTTTCCGCCAGCATGACCGGCACACCGATCAGCGCGATACAGGCCAGGAACATCAGCACGAAGGCGCCGCCGCCGTAGACGCCGACCATGTACGGGAATTTCCAGATGCTACCCAGGCCCACGGCCGAACCGGTCGCGGCGAGTATGAAGACCCAGCGGCTAGCCCAACTGCCGTGGACAGAAACCTTGTCTGTCGACATCGTTATCACGCCCAAGCGTTCAAAAAAGAGGCCGCATTGTCCGGGATTCAATCAACCTGCTCAAGCACGTAGCGATACCGTAGCCGACTAGCGAGTAACTCCCTATAATGCCGCCCCTATGGCTAAACAGAAGAAACACCCAACAGGGACCATCGCGCAAAATAAAAAGGCGCGACACGATTACTTCATCGAGCATAAGTTCGAGGCTGGTCTGGTCCTGGCCGGCTGGGAAGTAAAAAGTCTGCGGGCAAGCAAGCTGCAACTGGTTGACAGTTACGTGCTGCTCAAGGATGGCGAAGCCTGGCTGCTTGGCAGCCACATTACGCCGCTGATGACCGCCAGCACCCACGTCATCGCCGATCCGACCCGCACCCGTAAATTGCTGCTCAACCGACGCGAGCTGGAAAAGCTGGCCTCGGCCGTGCAGCAGAAAGGCTACGCCTGCGTGTGCCTGTCCTGGTACTGGAGCAAGCACATGGTCAAGTGCGAGATCGCTCTGGGCAAGGGCAAGAAGGAATACGACAAGCGTGATACCGAACGCGAACGCGACGCCGGTCGCGAGTTGCAGCGTGCGGTGCGGAACAAGGGCAAGGAAGATTGATCTTCCAGCCTTGAGGTCCCCATCGCGGGCAAGCCCGCTCCCACAGGGTTCCGGGTTTGCCGCAAACATATCGGCGTCCACGGACCTTGTGGGAGCGGGCTTGCCCGCGAATGCAATCGCATAAACGATACAAAACCCACTGACTACATCCCCTTGCGCCGCTCCGCCCGAGCCATGCGCTGCACTTCCTGACGCACCTCCTCCAGCACTTCCTGCACATACAAAATGTGCCGGCTGGAGACTTCCCGCGCCTGCTCCGCCCTGCCTTCGATAATCGCCAGGTACAACTCCCGATGCTGTGAAATCAGCATGTCGCGGGTTTCGGTGCGTTGCTTGTACATCCCGCCGATGTTGGTCACCACATTGCGCTTGAGCAGATCGAACAGCCCGCGAATCGTGTGCAGCAACACCGCGTTGTGACTGGCTTCAGCGATCGCCAGATGGAATTTCGCATCCGCTGCGCCCTCTTCCGCACGGCTCACCTCATCGTGGCGCGTGTAGCAGTCCTGCAATTCGTTGAACGCCGTAGCCAACCGTTCGCGATCGACATCCGTGGCACGCAACGCTGCGTAATAGGCGCAGGACGCTTCCAGGGTGTGACGAAACTCCAGCAGGTCGCGCTGGGCTTCAGGGTTGCTTTCCAGCAGATGCAGCAGCGGATCACTGAACGTCGATCCCAGCGACTCCACCACATAGTTGCCGCCCCCCTGGCGACTGACCAGCAAACCCTTGGCCGCCAGTTTCTGAATCGCTTCACGCAACGAAGGGCGTGACACACCAAACTGCTCGGCCAACGTCCGTTCGGCCGGCAGACGCTCGCCCGCCTTCAGCGTGCCCTCGAGGATCATCCCCTCGAGCCGCTCGACTATATCGTCAGACAAACGGCGCTGACGTATCTGATCAAACCCCATAACTCACTTCTCCACGGTCCCGGCAGCTCGCCGGGCCTTCTATTCTGGCCGATCGGCGCTGAATCGGCACCCTGGCAGATGGCATTGGACCGACCGCATCAGACGACTGCGCGCCGGGTATTCGACAAAAGTTGCAGGGTGACAAATTGACACGCCGCCCATAAGGCTTTTACCCTAGCCAACAGCGATTGTAAATTGGTATTACCAATTAACCAAGAACGCTGACCAGTGCCTGACCAACAACAATTAGGGGCCACCCCATATGCAAACCTGGCAACAGCTCTATAGTCCGCTCGGCAGTCTCGGCCTTTCCGCGCTCGCGGCCGTCATCCCCATCGTGTTTTTCTTCCTGGCCTTGGCCGTGTTCCGCCTCAAGGGGCATGTGGCCGGCAGCATCACTCTGGCCTTGTCCATCGCGGTGGCCATCTTCGCGTTCCAGATGCCGGTCGACATGGCGTTCGCTGCCGCCGGCTACGGGTTCGCCTATGGCCTGTGGCCGATTGCCTGGATCATCGTCGCGGCGGTGTTCCTCTACAAACTCACGGTCAAGAGCGGCCAGTTCGAAGTGATCCGCAGCTCGGTGCTGTCGATTACCGATGACCAGCGCCTGCAAGTGCTGTTGATCGGCTTCTGCTTCGGTGCGTTCCTGGAAGGTGCCGCCGGTTTCGGTGCGCCGGTCGCGATTACCGCCGCACTGCTGGTGGGATTGGGTTTCAACCCGCTGTACGCCGCAGGCCTGTGCCTGATCGCCAACACCGCACCGGTCGCATTTGGTGCCCTGGGGATCCCGATCATCGTCGCCGGGCAAGTCACTGGCATCGACGCGTTCAAGATCGGCGCCATGACCGGCCGTCAATTGCCGCTGCTGTCGCTGTTCGTGCCGTTCTGGCTGGTGTTCATGATGGACGGCTTGCGCGGCGTGCGGGAAACCTGGCCGGCAGCGCTGGTGGCGGGCCTGAGCTTTGCCATCACCCAATACCTCACCTCCAACTTCATCGGCCCGGAACTGCCGGACATCACCTCGGCCCTGGCCAGCCTGATTTCCCTCACCCTGTTCCTGAAAGTCTGGCAGCCGAAACGTGCCGCAGGCCAACACATCGTCGGCGCCGTCTCGGCTTCGGTGGTGAGCGCCAGCGCCGGCGGTTTCGGCCTGCCGCGCAGCACCGTGGCGTCGCCCTACAGCTTCGGTGAAATCCTCAAGGCCTGGTCGCCGTTCCTGATCCTCACCGTGCTGGTCACCATCTGGACATTGAAACCGTTCAAGGCAATGTTCGCCGCTGGCGGCTCGATGTACAGCTGGGTGTTTAACATCGCCATCCCCCACCTGGATCAGTTGGTGATCAAGGTCGCACCGATCGTGACCGCCCCGACGGCCCTGCCGGCGGTGTTCAAGCTCGACCCGATTTCCGCGACCGGTACAGCGATCTTCTTCTCGGCGCTGATCTCGATGCTGGTGCTGAATATCAATGTCAGAACTGGTCTGACCACTTTGAAAGAGACCTTCTACGAGCTGCGCTGGCCGATTCTGTCCATCGGCATGGTGCTGGCGTTTGCCTTCGTCACCAACTACTCGGGCATGTCCTCGACCATGGCCCTGGTACTGGCAGGCACCGGCGCGGCGTTCCCGTTCTTCTCGCCGTTCCTCGGCTGGCTGGGCGTGTTCCTGACCGGTTCCGACACTTCGTCCAACGCCCTGTTCAGTTCGCTGCAAGCGACCACTGCGCACCAGATCGGCGTCAGCGATGTGTTGCTGGTTGCGGCGAACACCAGCGGTGGCGTGACCGGCAAGATGATCTCGCCACAATCGATCGCCGTCGCCTGCGCCGCGACCGGGCTGGTGGGCAAGGAATCGGATCTGTTCCGTTTCACCCTCAAGCACAGCCTGTTCTTCGCAACGATCGTCGGCCTGATTACCTACATCCAGGCCTATTGGCTCACCGGCATGCTGGTGCACTAAGTACTACACGAAAAAAGCAAAAACCGACGCCGGACCACGATTCCGGCATCAGCTATTCACAACCCGGTCTGTAAGGCTGCTGAAAGCTTGCCTCTCTATATTCAGCAGCCTCAACAGACGGATAACCGGGACCACCCGGAGACACGCCTGATGAGCGAGCTTTTTTACAACGCTGTGCCGAATGCGACCCGCGTCGCCCCGCCACTGTCCGAGCCTCGGCAATACCCCAGCGAGAAACCATCACGGGTCTACCTGTTCGGGACCTGCGTGGTGGATTTGTTCTACCCCGAAGCCGGGATGGATGCGATCCACTTGCTGGAACGCGAAGGCATTCGTGTCGAGTATCCGCAAGGGCAAAGCTGCTGCGGGCAGCCGGCCTACACCTCGGGTTACACCGAGCAGGCGAGGACCGTGGCACGCTCGCAACTGGCGCTGTTTGCCGGGGATTATCCGGTGGTGGTGCCGTCAGGTTCTTGTGCGGGCATGTTGCGCGAACATTACGCCGACTTGTTCAAGGACGAGCCGGACACGCTGAAACAGGTTCAGGCCCTGGCTGCCCGAACTTATGAACTGGCCGAATTCCTGCTGTTTGTCTGCAAGGTGCAGCTCAAGGACAGTGGCGAGCCAGTCAAAGTCGCGTTGCACACCTCGTGTTCGGCGCGGCGTGAGATGAACACCCACCTGCATGGCCGCGAGCTGTTGGCGCAGCTAGGCAATGTGGAGCGAGTCGATCACAGCCACGAAAGCGAATGCTGTGGCTTCGGTGGGACTTTCAGCGTCCGTATGCCAGACATTTCCGGCGCGATGGTGGCTGACAAGACCCGCTCGTTGAAGGAGTCCGGCGCGCACCAGGTACTCAGTGCCGACTGCGGTTGCCTGATGAACATCAATGGCTCGCTGGAGAAACAGCAGGAAGCGTTACGCGGCCAACACCTGGCCAGCTTCCTTTGGCAGCGAACCGGAGGTGTTCTATGAACGCCTCCGCGATTATTCCTACGGTCGCCGTAGAAGAAGATTTTCGCACCCGGGCTCACGAGGCTTTGGGTGACAAGCAATTGCGAAACAACTTTCGCACGGCGATGGATTCACTGATGACCAAACGGGCAGCGTCCTTCAGCGATGCCCATGAAAGAGAACATTTGCGAGCGCTGGGCAATGCCGTCCGCGCCCGTGCGTTATCCAAGTTGCCCGACCTGCTCGAGCAGCTTGAACAAAACCTGACCCGCAACGGTGTGACAGTGCACTGGGCGGAAACGGTGGACGAGGCCAATGGCATCGTCTTGTCGATCATCCGCGCTCACGAGGGGCGGCAAGTGATCAAGGGCAAATCGATGGTCAGCGAAGAGATGGAGATGAACCATGTCCTCGCTGAACAGGGCATTGAATGCCTGGAATCGGACATGGGCGAGTACATCGTCCAGCTCGACCACGAGAAGCCTTCACACATTATTATGCCGGCGATCCACAAGAACGCCGGTCAGGTCGCGTCCTTGTTCCACGACAAACTTGGCGTGGAGTACACCAAGGACGTTGACCAACTCATTCAGATCGGGCGCAAAGTCTTGCGCCAGAAATTCTTCGAAGCGGACATCGGCGTCTCCGGCGTCAACTTCGCCGTGGCCGAAACCGGCACCCTGCTGCTGGTGGAAAACGAAGGCAACGGACGCATGACCACTACGGTGCCGCCGGTGCACATCGCCGTCACCGGCATCGAAAAAGTCGTGGAAAACCTGCGCGATGTCGTGCCGCTCTTGTCGCTGCTGACCCGCTCGGCCCTCGGCCAGCCGATCACCACCTACGTCAACATGATCTCCGGCCCGCGCAAGGAACACGAACTCGACGGCCCGCAGGAAGTGCATTTGGTCCTGCTGGACAACGGTCGCAGCCAGGCGTTTGCCGACAGTGAATTGCGCCAGACCCTGAACTGCATCCGCTGCGGTGCCTGCATGAATCATTGCCCGGTCTACACTCGAATCGGCGGTCACGCCTATGGCGAGGTTTACCCAGGGCCTATCGGAAAAATCATCACCCCGCACATGGTCGGCCTGGCGAAAGTCCCCGATCACCCGAGCGCGTCGTCCCTGTGCGGTGCCTGTGGTGAAGTCTGCCCGGTGAAAATCCCGATCCCCGCCTTGCTGCGACGCCTGCGGGAAGAGAACGTCAAAGCGCCGGACAGCCCGCATCAAGTCATGCGCGGCCAGGGCAGCAAGTACTCGCGCAAGGAACGCTTTATCTGGAACGCCTGGGCCAGGCTCAACAGTTCGCCGACGCTCTATCGCCTGTTCGGCTTCTTCGCCACTCGCTTGCGCGCCCTCGCGCCGAGCAACGTCGGTCCGTGGACGCAAAATCACAGCGCACCGAAACCCGCTGCCCGCTCACTGCATGACATGGCCCGCGAGCATCTGGCCAAACAGGGAGACCGTTGATGAGCGCCAAGCAAACTATCCTCGCCAAGCTGCGCAAAAGTCTGACAGGCACCACGCCGGTGCCTGACGAGTTCGACGTCGAACTGGTGACCCAGCCCTACACCTACACGCCCGAACAACGCATCCCGCAACTGCGCAAACTGATGGAAGCGGTGCACACCGAAATCCATCTCACGACCGACGCCAGCTGGCCCGAGTTGCTGGCCCAATTGCTGCGGGAGCGTCAGCTGCCGAACCTGCTGATCGCGCCGACTACGCCCCATGGTCAAAAGGTCACTCAACACTGGGCGAAAAATCCCGGGCTGCCGACACTCAAGTCCTACGACCGTCCGGTTGAAGAATGGAAAGCCGAGCTGTTCAACGACACCGCGGCCAGCCTGACCACCACCCTCGGCGCCATCGCCGCGACCGGCAGCCTGATCCTCTGGCCGACGCGGGAAGAACCGCGCCTGATGAGCCTGGTGCCGCCGGTGCATTTTGCCCTGCTCAAGGCCAGTGAAATCCGCGACAACTTCTATCAGGTGCAGCAGGAATTCCAATGGGCCCAAGGCATGCCGACCAACGCGCTGCTGGTGTCCGGCCCATCGAAAACCGCTGACATCGAACAGGTCCTGGCTTACGGCGCCCACGGCCCGAAAGACCTTGTGGTGCTGATCCTGGAGGACCAATGAGTCTACCGACGGCTTTTCTGCGAGATGCACAGCAACTGATTCCCCAGGCACGCCGTTTCGACGACCCGTTGTCGACCCTGGCCTTCGGCACTGACGCCAGTTTCTATCGGCTGATTCCGCAACTGGTGATTCGTGTCGAGTCCGAAGACGAAGTGGTGGCGCTGCTCAGACTCGCGCAACGGGATCAGGTCCCGGTGACCTTTCGCGCCGCGGGTACCAGCCTGTCCGGCCAGGCCATCAGCGATTCGGTGCTGATCGTGCTGGGGGATAACTGGAATGGTCGCGAAATCCGTGATCAGGGCATGCAAATCCGCCTGCAACCGGGCGTGATCGGCGCTCAGGCCAACGCCTGGCTGGCACCGTTCGGCCGCAAGATCGGCCCGGACCCGGCCTCGATCAACGCCTGCAAAATCGGTGGCATCGTCGCCAACAATGCCAGCGGCATGTGCTGCGGCACCGCGCAAAACACCTATCACACCCTGGCCGGCATTCGCCTGGTGCTGGCCGACGGCAGTCGGCTCGACACCGAAGATGCGGCCAGTGTTGCCGCGTTTCGCGACAGCCACGCTTCGCTGCTTGAACGCTTGGGGGCTTTGGGCCGCGAGACCCGCGCCAACGCTGAACTGGCTGCAAGAATCCGCCACAAATACCGTCTGAAAAATACCACCGGCCTGTCACTCAACGCCCTGGTGGATTTCGACGAGCCTGTGGATATCTTGAGCCACTTGCTGGTCGGTTCCGAAGGCACCCTCGGCTTCATCAGCGCGGTGACCTACGACACCGTGATCGATCACCCGAACAAGGCGTCGGCGCTGATTGTGTTCCCCGACGTGGAAACCTGCTGTAACGCGGTGACTGTGCTGAAAAGCCAGCCGGTGTCCGCCGTGGAACTGCTGGACCGTCGCAGCCTGCGTTCGGTGCAGGACAAACCCGGCATGCCGGCTTTCGTACAACACCTGTCGAACAATGCCTGCGCGCTGCTGATCGAATCCCGCGCCGCCTCGTCCACCTTGCTGCACGAACAACTGACGCAAATCATGGCGTCGTTGACCTCGTTCCCTGTGGAGAAACAAGTCGACTTCACCGAAGACCCGGTGGAAAACGCCCGGCTCTGGGCGATCCGCAAGGACACCTTCCCCGCCGTCGGCGCCGTGCGTAAAACCGGGACCACGGTGATCATCGAAGACGTGACCTTCCCCGTGGAACAACTCGCCGCCGGCGTCAACCGCTTGATCGAGCTGTTCGACAAACACCACTACGACGAAGCGATCCTTTTCGGACACGCCCTGGAAGGCAATCTGCACTTCGTCTTCACCCAAGGCTTCAACAACCCGGAAGAAGTCGCACGCTATCAGGCGTTCATGGACGACGTCGCACAGTTGGTGGCGGTGGAGTTCGGCGGCTCGTTGAAAGCCGAACACGGCACCGGCCGCAACATGGCGCCCTTCGTCGAACTGGAGTGGGGCAGCGACGCGTACCAATTGATGTGGCAGCTCAAACGCCTGCTCGATCCCAACGGCATTCTCAACCCGGACGTGGTGCTCAGTGAAGATCCGCAGATCCACCTCAAGCACCTGAAGCCACTGCCGGCCGCCGACGAGATTGTGGACAAGTGCATCGAGTGCGGCTTCTGTGAGCCGGTCTGCCCCTCGAAAGGCCTGACCCTGAGCCCGCGCCAGCGCATCGTCATCTGGCGGGACATCCAGGCGAAGAAACGTGCCGGGGTGGACACCACAGAACTTGAAGCGGCCTACGAATACCAGGGCATCGACACCTGCGCCGCGACCGGCCTCTGCGCGCAACGTTGCCCTGTAGGCATCAATACCGGCGACCTGGTGAAAAAGCTGCGCAGCCGTAACGCGACCCATACGAAAACCGCCAACTGGCTCGAAGGCAATTTCGCCAGCGCATTGCAAGGCGCACGTTTCACCCTGCACGTGGCCAACGGCGCGCGGATGCTGTTGGGCGCGCCACGACTGGCGAAACTCTCGGCCACGCTGACGCGATTATCCAAAGGCCAGGTCCCGCAATGGACCAACGCCATGCCGCAACCGGAAAAGGCCATTCGCTTCAGCCCGAGCGTGTCGGACCAGCGCCCGCGGGTGGTGTACCTGGCGGCCTGCGTGTCACGGGTCATGGGGCCCGCGGCCGGTGATCAAGAGCAGATGTCGTTGTACGACAAAACCCGTGGCTTACTGGAAAAAGCCGGTTACCAAGTGGTGTTTCCAGACAACCAGGACAGCCTCTGCTGCGGTCAGCCCTTCGCCTCCAAAGGCTACGCCGAGCAGGCCGAACACAAACGCCAGGAGCTGATCGGCGCGTTGCTGCACGCCAGTCGTGGCGGGCTCGACCCGATCTACTGCGACACCAGCCCCTGCACCTTGCGCCTGGTTCAGGACCTGGGCGAAGTTCGGCTGGACCTGTACGACCCCGTGCGTTTCATCCGCACGCACCTGATGGATCGCCTGGACTTCACCCCCCAGGAAGCGCCGATCGCGGTGCATGTCACCTGCAGCACCCAGCACCTGGGCGAAAGCAAGGCACTGATCGATCTGGCACGCAAATGCAGCCGGAACGTGGTCATTCCCGAAGGCATTCACTGCTGCGGATTTGCCGGTGACAAGGGCTTCAGCACACCGGAGCTGAACGCTCACGCCTTACGTACGCTCAAGGATGCCGTGCAGCACTGCAGCGAGGGGATTTCTACCAGCCGCACCTGTGAAATCGGCCTGACCCAACACGGCGGAATCGACTACCACGGGCTGGTGTACCTGGTGGACCGGGTCACCCGGGCGAAGGCGACCTGAAGAAAAAATAGAACCCTGACGCACCGCCGCAGTCCACTGATCAAGCCCCGCAAAACGCGGGTCTTCCCCACACTCGGCAGCCCGTCCTGATGGCCAGCGAGACTGGACCCTCAGCTCAAGGAGATACACATGAAACGTTCTGTACTGTTAGGTCTGTTCGTTACTGCTTCCATGATGGCGTCCACCTCGTTTGCCGCTGAAGACCTCTGTGCGGTCAACTTGAAAACCATCGAAAATGCCAAGGCACAGATTTCTCCAGAGATGACTGATCAGGTGGCGGCCTCCGTCAAGAAAGCCCAAGCCGACCACGCATTGGGCACCAAGAAAGGCACTGAAGATTGCATCGCCGAGACTACTCAGACCATTCAGGATATTCAGAAGTCCAGTGACGGTGGCAAACAATAACCCAGCAAAATGCCAACCTTCGGGTTGGCCTTACGGGAATTGTTGGCTCTACCCAGATACGAAGCACACCAAAACCCGCCAATTTGCGGGTTTTGTTGCATCTGGGGGTTGGGTAATCCTCTATAGTGCCATTGCGCCTATCAGACAGCTTTTTCATAGCCCTTTTTTCAACAACCGAATTCCTGCGCAGCGCCGTAGTCTTTTAAGTAGGCCCCATCAATCGTGGCTGGTTTTCCCGACCTCGGCCGAGCCCCCGCCCATACGGCAGCACCGAGACCATCAGCTCAAGGAGATCTCCATGAAACGTACCGCACTCGCTGGTCTGTTCATTTCTGCTGCAATGTTGGCCGCTCCCGTTTTTGCTGCAGACAACAACCTGTGTACGAGCAAGCTGCAAGAGCTCAAAAGCAAAGTGAATTCACTGCCAGCGAACTCCAACAGCACCACAATGGAGATCAAGCGACTGATGTCCAGCGCCGAAGCGTCCCAAGCCGCCGGGGACGACAAAAAATGCGTCACCGAGGCCACCCAGGCATCGGCACTCGCCGACCAAGTGCGCAACCAGCCCACCCCATAATCTGCGGTGGCCAACCTTCGGGTTGGCCTTCTCGCGCGCGTTGGCGTACACTACGCAGGCTTGTTGCTCACCATGATTCACAGAGCAACAGGCTCGGGGCCGTTTAGGATTCGACGCCGGTTGCGAAACTTTAGGTGCATGCCGAGTTGGTAACAGAACTCGTAAATCCACTGTTGCAACTTTCTATAGTTGCCAATGACGAAACCTACGGGGAATACGCTCTCGCTGCGTAAGCAGCCTTAGCCCTTCCCTCCTGGTACCTTCGGGTCCAGCAATCATCAGGGGATGTCTGTAAACCCAAAGTGATTGTCATATAGAACAGAATCGCCGTGCAGTACGTTGTGGACGAAGCGGCTAAAACTTACACAACTCGCCCAATGCACCCTGCCCTTCGGGTCGCTGAGGGTTAACTTAATAGAAACGGCTACGCATGTAGTACCGACAGCGGAGTACTGGCGGACGGGGGTTCAAATCCCCCCGGCTCCACCAACTTTACATCTAAAGACGTCCACGGACGTCTTTTTTTGTGCCTGAAATCCAGTAAATACGGGGCTTTAAGCTCCACCTGCGTCCACGGGCATCCGTGAGCAGCCACGCTTTCTGGCATTCCAAATGGCATTCCAAGCCCAATAGTGCTAATTTTTGGAATGCCAAATCCCATCCTGGAATGCCAATGTGCGCACAAGCTACTCGCCTCTCTGAGCTCAAAATCAAATCTGCCAAGCCTTCTGAGAAGGACTACGTCCTGTTTGACGGTGGCGGCCTTCAAATGCGAGTGAGAAGCAATGGTTCTAAGCTGTGGAACTTCAACTATCGACACCCTGTGACGAAGAAGCGAATCAACATGGGCTTAGGTACCTTCCCTGAAGTCTCTTTAGCGCAGGCACGAAAGGGTTCCATTGCAGCGAGAGAAGTACTAGCCCAAGGTCTCGATCCTAAAGATCAACGAGACGCGGTGCTGCAAGCAAAGCAAGCTGAAACGGAGCACACCTTTCAGAATGTTTCGACGTCTTGGTATGAACTGAAGAAGGATGCAGTGACACCAGCTTATGCCGAGGACATCTGGCGCTCGTTGACGTTGCACGTTTTTCCGGATTTGGCCACTACACCGATCTCAGCCATCAGCGCACCACAAGTCATCAGCCTGCTTCGACCACTCGAAACCAAGGGCAGCCTTGAAACCGTTAAGCGGCTATCACAGCGCCTTAACGAGATCATGACCTACGGGGTCAACTCGGGACTGATTCACGCGAACCCGCTTAGTGGAATTCGCTCTGTCTTCAAGAAGCCGAAAAAGAAGAACATGGCGGCACTTGCTCCCGATGAGCTTAAAGAACTCATGGTGGCAATTGCCAATGCCAGCATAAAACGAACTACGCGCTGCCTGATCGAGTGGCAGCTCAATACCATGACCCGCCCAGCAGAAGCAGCTACCACCTGCTGGGCCGACATCGACTTTGATAAACGTATCTGGACGATCCCAGCTGAACGCATGAAGAAACGACGCGCACATATCGTGCCGCTCACAGATCAAGCCTTGGCATTGCTGGAGGCAATCAAACCCTACAGTGGACATCGGGAGTACGTGTTTCCTGCAGACCGGAACCCTCGAACCCATTGCAACAGCCAGACTGCCAACATGGCACTTAAGCGCATGGGCTTTGAAGGTCGCCTGGTAAGTCATGGTATGCGCTCAATGGCAAGCACCATCCTCAACGAACACGGCTGGGACCCTGAGTTGATTGAGGTGGCGCTCGCCCACGTCGACAAGGACGAGGTTCGCAGCGCCTACAACCATGCGGACTACATCGAGCGTAGACGCCCGATGATGGCCTGGTGGAGTGAGCACATCCAGGAAGCAGCGACGGGCAATCTGTCGGTATCAGCTATCAAGGAGAATCGGGACAGAAAAGTCGTCTCGATACGCTGATCAACAAACACCCCCTCCATGTCAGGATAGTTGTCGCTTCTTCATAGATGGAGGGCGTAGGACTGTCACATGAAACAACGCCGCTATTCGGCAGATGAGAAAGCTTGGGTGCTGGAGCAAATGGCTCCTCCCATCAGCCGTACTGTGGTTGAGATGGCCAAGCAAACGGGGATTACTGAGGTCACATTGAGGTATTGGCGTAAAGAGGCCAAGGCCCAAGGAGTGCAGATGCCGGAGACAGGTAAGCGTAATGGGCGCTGGAACAGTGCCGATAAATTCAAGGCAGTGCTGCAAACCGCTACGATGAGCGAAGCAGAGGTCTCCGAATATTGCCGCAGCTCTGGTATTTTGCCCGCCGACCTGGTCTTGTGGCGCCTAGCCTGCGAGAAGGCCAATACTCCCGCGCAGCAGGAGCCTGCCAAAGATATTCCATCGATGCAGCGGATCAAGGAGCTGGAACGCGAGCTACGACGCAAGGACGCGGCGCTGGCAGAAACGGCAGCACTATTGGTGTTGAGAAAAAAGGCCAATGCGATCTGGGGCACGGGCGAGGACGAATGACCAGCGTCTCAGATCGCAGAAGTGTTCTTGCGTTGATTGATACTGCGGTGCGAGCAGGCGCACGTCAGAGTGCTGCTTGTAACGAGTTGGGCGTCTGCATTCGTACGATCCAGCGCTGGCATCACCAGTTGCAGGATGGCAGACCCGGTGCATGCCGTTCAAAACCTGCCAACAAACTCAGCGACAGTGAGCGTTTGGCCGTGCTGCAAGCTGCCAACCGACCGGACTGCGCTGGCTTAACCCCGCATGAGATCGTCCCTAAATTGGCAGACGAAGGCGTGTACCTGGCTTCTGAATCGACGTTCTATCGTGTGCTCAAGTCTGCCGGGCAAGCCCATCGTCGAGGACGCTCGCGCAAGCCAAAAGCTCGACCGTTGACGACTCATCGTGCAGACGGCCCTAACCAAATCTGGTGCTGGGATATCACTTGGCGTGTGCCCGGAGTTCAGGGTGAGCATGGATGCTCAAATGAACCACGAGTCTATCTGGAATGTTGAACTGGGAACTCATGATGAGGAACCAAACACCCCATCGACTGTGACGGTGGTGAGTCTGAGCG